>JAWCDI010000053.1:0-6308 GCA_044343505.1 Candidatus Aenigmatarchaeota archaeon
AGAATTGATGCAGAAATAACACGAAGATGTAATCTTAATTGTATTTTTTGTTCTAGAAGAGCTTCGAGTATAGATTTAAACGAAGAATCAAAAAAAATAGAAATGAAAGATGAAAGATGGATAGGGTTAGTTAAAGAATCTGGCGAGTTAGGCGTGAAGGAGTGGAACATATCAGGAATAGGAGAACCCAATTTAAGACCTAATCTTTTATCTAAAATGATGGAGTTAATAAAAGCTTATGACATGTTTGGTGAAATAACAACAAACGGTACATGTTGGAAAGATGAAGAAATAAAGAAAGTAGTTGAAATACAATGGGATAGTGTATGTATAAGTATAGATGCACCAAATGAAAAACTTCATGAGTATTTTAGAAGAGTGAAGGGATGTTTTAAACAAGTTGTCAACACTACTAAAAAGTTTTCCTATTGGAAAAAAAAACTAAGGTCTAGATTGCCTATAATTACCATCAATGTTGTTTTGAATAAAAAGAATTATATGTTTATTCCAAAGATTGTGGAGTTGGGTGGTAAGTTGGGTGTGGATGCTGTGTTCGTGGAACCGATGGTGCTTTTTTCCAAAATAGCAGCTCCACTTAAACTCAAAGAAAAAGAAATTAAACTTCTACCAAAATACATCCAAGAAGCAATGCAGGTTGGAGAAAAACTAGGGATTGCACTTACCATAAGCCCAATAAGTGTAGATAGAAGTTATGATGAGGATTTGGTAAAAAATGTGGGGGAGGCCAGAAAAATATTAAAAAACACAAAAGAAAATGATAAGCTGTTGTCAATTCCATGCTATCACCCTTGGCTCTCTTTGATGATACGCGTTGATGGTACAACTATTCCTTGTGGAGAGTTAGAAAGGTTCAAGGACAATGTAAGGGAAAAAAGTTTAGAAGAGGTATGGTACGGGCCTAATATGAACAAAATAAGGGAGTCCTTTCTTTCTGGAATTATTCCTTATGAATGTGACAAATGTAGGCCAAATATAATAAATGATATGAAAGAAATTAAGAAGACAATAAAAAAATTTAGGAATTTAGAAGAGCTAAGGAATGAGATATTGGACCTTTTAAAAGAAAATAAAAAACTGAGAGATTATATTCTATTCCTAAATAGTAACGTGAAAAACTGTTGGAAAGATGAGATAGAAGAAGAAGAATTGAGAAAAGAATTAATACGATACAAAAACTCTATATCATACAGAATATCAAAGAAGTTAGAGAAAACATGGTTGGGTAGGGGTTTAAGAAAATTACTAGGAGTATATTTATGAATCTAGAAGATATAGCAAAAAGAATAATTGCTTGGTCGGAGGGGGAACCACAAGACCCAGAATTTATTCAGATTTACCCAACAAATAAATGTAATTTGAAGTGTGTGTTTTGTGTTCAAAAAACTTCTTTATACCAACAATGTGAAGAAGTATCCAGAAGAAGATGGATTGAAATCACCAAAGAATTATGTAGTATGAATATAAGGAGAATGCTCATTTCGGGAGGGGGTGAGCCATTAGCTACACCAGAAACCACCTTAAAAATAATGGAGTTAATAAAGAAATGTGATATAGAAGGAAGAATCATTACCAATGGAACTTTATGGTGTGAGAAAAGTATAAAGAAAACAGTAAAAATGGGTTGGGATTGTGTAGTTTTTAGTATAGATGGTATTGAAGGGGTGCACGATTTTCTACGTGGGGTAAGGGGCACGTTTCAAAAAGTAAGAAAAAACATAGAAATTTTTAATAAATACAAAAAGAGAAAAAAGAGTACAAAACCAGTTTTAGGAATAAATTTCGTTCTAACTTCCTATAACTACGAACATTTACCCAAAGTAATAGAATTCGCCGGAGAATATGGTATCGAGGACATAAACATAGAGCCTGTGTGTGTAAATAATCCCGAAGTTGAAAAGATGAAATTAAATAAAGAAATGAGAGAAAGATTTTTTAACAATGAAGCGATAGAAGCGGAAAAGAAAGCTAATGAATATGGTATCAGAACGAATCTTAAGAAACTTCAGGAACTTCGATACATAGAAAATACAGGTCATATGAGAGGATTGATTTTGAAAAAAATGGCAAATGAAAATAAAGATATTTTCAATGTAGCATGTTTTGAGCCCTGGATCTGGCCAAAGATAGAAGCTAATGGAGAGGTGTGGCCTTGCTCAACTATAGAGATGAAGGAAAATATAAAGGAAAAGAAATTTAAGGAAGTCTGGTTTGGTGAAGAATTCAATAAGTTTCGAGAAATGGTTAAAAGTGGGAATCTTCCAAGAGATTGTAATAATTGCGTTTTTTCTCATCTTTATTTTACGAAAGAAATAAAAGAAAAAATAAAGAAACTAAGAAGTAATGGCTAGGATAATTCCTATTATAGATAAGGCAATTCCAATTAAAGTTAAAAACTCTTCTCTAAGAACTTGAATTAGGTTAAATTCTTGCGGAGATTTCATAAAGTTGAATTCACCAGACTCTAAATAAAAATTTCCATAAGGTATGCGTGGAACAATTGTATCAAAATCTTTTAAAACATTTCCAATTATTACTGCCGAACCATCTTTCATAATTATACTCTTGCTTGATAATAAAACATTTCCGATGATAGAATTATTATATGATTTTTCGATTAATAATATATCCTCAGATTTAGAATTTTTTATAACATTACCAACTATTTTGTTGTCTAAAGATATTTGAAGAATTATACCGATATTGTTTTTTTCCAGCTCATTGCCAAAAATTAAATTTTCCTTACTACCTAACAGATTTATTCCATTTCCATTTTCCATCAACTTGTTTTCAAAAACTAAATTTTTGCCTGAAGTTGGGACATGTTCGAAATTTCTGTATTCTATTTTTTCCTCATAGTAAGGATACGTGTTGTCAATAACTATTCCGTTATTGTTATTTATAAGGGTGTTATTATGGATTTTACTCCCCTTAGAGTTAATGAAGAGTATACCATCCATAAAGTTCATAACTATACAATTTTTTATTTCAACATTACTATACCCCCCATTGTATATACCAAACCTGTATCTTGGATATTCTTTAAAATCAAACCCCGTACCATTAATAACACTATTTTTGCAATCCAGTGTAATATTGTGGGCCATGATTACCAAAACACCGTTCATAGAATCTCTCTTATCTTCTACATTACAAAATAAACCACTTTTAATGATGGTGTCCTCATAAATGAAGGTATCATCTGAAGGGCATTCATTTATAAATTTTAAAGCAAGAGAAGAGTCTTGAAGAAACAACAATAAGGAAAAAAAACACAAAAAAAATTTTGAAACATTCATCTAATCCTCTCCAATTTCCATGAAGCACAACTCTCTTAATGAAGGGTCTATAATCTTGCTACAATAATTGAGAGATTCATTCTTTTTTATTAATGAAATAGTGTCGGCCTTACAATAATTTACTTTATCAGGATTTTCTAATAAATTACACATTTCTAACGATTCATTTATATTTACAGTTCTTGTTACATCCACTATACATCGAATTCTTTCTTCATTGTTTACTATTTTGTTACAAATTTCTTTCGATAAACTTAGATTAATAGTACTAATAACCTTAGCCATACAATGATACCTCCAGTATTCTAAAGATAAAGAATTGCATATTATTTCAGGATAGTTTGAATTTAAAGGAAATAAACTTGACGCCATACATATTGCATATGCTAGTTCATTTTTTATCCATTTTGCACAAGTTTCATTGAACATTATACATTCCGAGTTATGGGGTATTTTATCACATAAATTCCAAAGTGGTACGTTTCTTACTTCTAACTCCAACTTTCTTTTATCAGTTAAATTTAGTTTTGTAATTAATCTTACAGAAAGGAATAATAATGTTAATGAAAATAAAAAAACCATAATTTTCCTCTTTTGACTTTGTTTCATATTTATATTTTATTGTAAAGATATTTTTAATAATTACTAAAAATAGTTGGTGACCTCGTGAAAAATTTAAAAATAAAGTTGATATACGTCCCACGAATTTATCCTGCAAAAATAAATATTATGAGAGATTTTGGATATTCTTCAAAACCACCTTTTATTCCACCGTATGGCATCTCTCTTTTATCTTCTTATCTAAAAAGTTTGGGATTTAAAGTGAAAAAAGACGATTTAGATATAAAGGCTTATGTTGCGGGGAAAAAAGATGAAATGAAGATTTTTAATAAAAAAGAAAAAATCATTAAATTTTTAAAAACATTGAAAGACGATGAATTAGAAGAGACTGGAGAAAAAATATTAAAAATGACAAAAATAAAAGGATTTGATTTTTTTGGTTTATCTATCGTTGATGATATGAATTTTTCTGCTATTGCCTCTGCTATAATATTAGCAAAACTTATAAAAGAAAAAACTGATGCCTATGTATGTTTAGGCGGAATATTGACATCAAGACCTTTTCCGGAAGTAGAGTTAATAAAACTGCCTTTTATAGATTTCGTAGTTACGGGGAATCATTTTGCAGCAGCAGATTTATTATTTTCAATTGAAAATGAAAAAATACCATCACATAATTTAGAAGAAGTAATTTGCAGAGAGGACAGTATAAAAAGATTTAAGAAAATAAACGCCCCCATAAACAAAATACCTCTTTTATCAAGAAATTGGAGAATAAATAGGAGTATAGAAGAAATAAGGCCCATTCCAGATTTTTCAGATCTTCCGATGGATTTGTATAAATTTGAGATACCTGAAAACAGGCTTGGAGTAGCAAAAAAAATACTTGTTCTTCCTTACTCGTTTAGTTTTGGTTGTTTAAATGGGTGTGCATTCTGTCCAAACTCGGTTTTTAATGTATGTAAATATAAACAACCACAAAAAGTAGTGGAAGAAATTTTTTCATTAAAAAGGAAATTTAAGACAAAATTTTTCCTATTTTTAAATGACAATTTTAATCCTTCATATAATTATGCCTTGAATTTGGCGAGAAGTTTTATAAAAGAAGATTTAAATATTTATTGGTTAGATTGTATAAATTTAAGATTTTTGGATAAAAACTTAATATCCATATTAAAGGAAAGTGGTGGGGTTGAATTCATTTTCGGGTTAGAGTCAGGAAGTCAAAAAATTTTGAATTTAGTAGAAAAAAAAATAGTGCTACAGAAAGCTAAAGAATTAATAAAATTTTCTTATCTTCAAGGTGTTTGGAATATTGTAGATTTGATAGTGGGTTTACCCCATGAAAGAGAAGAAGATGTAAAAAAAACGATAAAAGTGGTGAAAGAACTTTCCCCCTTTGTTGGCTGGTTTCAAGTGAGCAGATTTATGCTTTTGAAGAGTAAGTTTCTTTTATATCCAGAAAAGTACAGGATATGTAATATTCGAGATAATGTAAATTCAATTGCTGATGAAAGAATTTTCCCAAGAAAATTTGATGAAAAAAATGGGTTAAAATGGAAAGAAAAAAGAAAACAAATAAATACCTTTTACAAAAAAATTTTAAACGTGATAAAAGGAAAACAGGAAATACAACCTCAATACATATTTTATCTAAATGATATTCTTGATAGAGAAAAATATAATATCTCAGAATTGCTTTTAATTCTTAAAGAAGAGGTAGGTTAAAATAATAAAAAATGGAAAATTTACAAAAATAGTCAATTTTATTAAAGGAAAGAAGGAATTTCCATATTTAGTAGAATTGAAAATCACACGAAGATGTAACTTGAAATGTTTATTTTGCCAATTTTACAAAGGTCAAGAGGTTAATAAAAAAGAAGAGCTAAGCGACAATAAATGGATAGAAATTGTAAAAGAAGCTTGTGACTTGGGTGTTGAAAAATTTCAAGTGATGGGACTGGGAGAAGCTTTGTGTAGAAAACGACTAACTATTAGGATTATGAAAAAAATTAAAAAAGAAGAAAGAGTGGGGAGTTTACTAACTAACGGGACGCTTTTTGATGAAGCGAGTATAAGAAATATAGTAGAAATTGGCTGGGATGAAATTTTATTCAGTATAGACGGTCCTGACGCAAAAACCCATGATTATTTGAGAGGTGTGAAAGGAACATTTGATAGAGTTATTAAAAATTTGGAGCTTTTTAATAAATACAAGAAAAAATACAAGACGGATTTACCAAAGATAGTAATAGCCCCTCTCCTCACACGCTTAATTTATAACAGATTAGAAGATTTTATAGAACTTGCTAAAAGAGTAGAGGCTCAAGAAATATGTCTTCAACTTATGATAGAAAAAACAAAAGATTGTAAGAACCTTAAATTAAGTGAAGAAGAAACAAAAACCTTAAAAGAAGTATTGATTAAAGC
>JAWCDI010000054.1:0-6118 GCA_044343505.1 Candidatus Aenigmatarchaeota archaeon
GTATTATCCATACTTTCACTCGGCTTGTATGCTTTATTTTTTTGTGACAAAAAAATAGGTATTATAACAATTATTTCGGGGTTGGTTTGGTTATTCATCATCTTTAATGTTATTTTCCCCTATTATTTAGGAAACTATCCACATCCAAATATTAAAAGAGGTGGAGATTTTGTAGAAAGAACTAAAAATTTTTTGTTAAATCCTATTGAAATTTTAACTCTTAACACGAAAGAAAATCGCCAATATATTTTCGAACTTCTATTTCCTATTGGCTTTTTCCCAATTTTATACCCCAAAACATCATTTCTTGTATTACCTGCAATTATGCTGAATTTGATGACTACTTGGCCTTATGCTCATTCAATTCGATACCATTACACCTATGCTATAATACCATTTATGTTCATCTCGCTCGTTTATTTTTTCTCATTTCTCAAAATATTTTTGAGAAAGAAGAAATTTTTATTCAAAATTTTTCTAACAATTTTATTAATTTTTTCATTAATTGGAAATATTTTGATTGGGCCAGCGGTTACTTCGATAAAAAGCTGTGCAATAATTGAAATTATGAAAAAGTTTAGTGAGTTTAATGAACAGGAAAAAGCAAGATACATGGCAATTTCAATTATCCCAAAAAACGCAACTGTTTCAGCAACTTATTTGTTTGTCCCTCATCTTTCTCATAGAAAAATCATCTATATGTTTCCAAACCCATTCAAGGAAGTTTATTGGGGTTTAGAATTGGGAAATTTCACACCACCACCACCACTCAAAGATGTTGACTACATTTTGCTCGACGATACACCAAATGAATTTGAGAAAGAAGAAATTATTAATAAACTGTTAGAAAATGGTACTTATTCTAAAATTTTAGAGAAAGAAAACATTTACGTTTTAAAGAAAATGCAATGAAGTGAGCTGGTTTGAAAAAAAACTAAATTATCATTTTGTAAGAATGAATATCACATATTTTCCCAATATTGTATGTTGAAAATTATTTACCAAGTAATTTTCAAATTCTTGATCTAATGGTTCTTCATTTTTTTCAATGAAAAATTTGACGTTTTCTTTTTCCACTATTTTTTTGAAAGTTTCGATATCTCTTGCATAATAAATTTTTCTTCCTTGTAAATAAAATTTTAGTTGAAAATTTTGTGGGTGTTCATTAAAAGATATTATTATGTCTCCAGGATTTTGAGCTAAAAAAATTATTAATTCTGACACATTCGAATTACCTTCATATATCTTTTTGATCGTTGGATATGAGTAGTACAAAAAAGAAAACATAAAAATAAACAAAATTAAATAGAAAACTTTTCTTTTCACACATTTTTCTAAAGTTTCAAAGAAAGAAGCTGTGGCTAAGAAAATACCGGGAAGGATGAAAAGTATCAAAAAATCATGAATCCAGTACAAATTACTGAAAACAAAAAGATAAGATAAAAATGAAGCAAGAACTAGAAGAAACAAACCATCCCAATTGTAGAATGTTTTTTTGATAATTGTTTTACCAACGAATATGAGTAATACTACAAATAACAAAGGAGTATAGAAATATGAAATATCCCTATATAGATGATTCAAAAGTCCAACCAAGCTTATGTTGTATCCCCAAGAAGCTTCGTTCAAGTTTGCTCTGAAAAGAAATATGAAATATAAGTCAGATAATCCTTTAATTCCGCTAACAAGCCAAATATGTAAAACATTTATTGAAAAAGTTATGAAAGACAACAAAATTAATATCATTAAACAATTCTTTCTCCTTTCTTTGTGCTTAGGCCTGTGGAGAATAAAATAATGAATTAAAATCACAGGAACGATGAAGTTTATACTCCATTCAATAAAGGCTCCAAGAGAAAATGTAATGAATAAAAGATAAAGATGTAGAGATTTACTGTGTTTAAGCCAAAGAATATAAAAATACAAAGTTGCAAAAATAAAGAAAATAATTAAAGCATCTGGAGATATAAAGTTTCTCATGTAGAAAAACATAGGAGAAAAAACTAGAAAAAAACAAGTTATGAGTGCAATCTTTCTATTGAAAATATTTTTAACGATGAGATATAAAAATAAAACAGATCCAAGGTTTGCAATAATTTGAATTATTCTTGCTGACCATTCACTAACTCCAAACACACGGAAGCTTAATGATAGCAGCAATGCAGTACCAATAGGCCTGTGGACGTAATTTTCATATACTTCTTTTCCTGTTTCTAATCCACCTGTATTCCAGAGCTGAGCAAGCTTTGTTTTGAGATAACCAAATTTAATGTAATTAATGGCGTATTCACTGTATTGTCCTGCGATAAATCCTGGGTGAGCATCACTTAACGGGCTACCAATATCGAATGAAGAATAAATGAGAAAAATAACGATGAGTATCGAAAAAAACATGAGATAAATTCCATCATTTTCCATTATTCTTGTTTGGTTTTATGAAAAAATAATTTTATTTTTTCCCAATACTCTTTTTAAAATAGAAAGCTCTATGAAAGAAAAATTTTCAATAATGATTCCAGTGTACAATGAGGAAAAAATTATAGTTAAAAATACAAAAAAACTGATTAAATTTCTTGACACCCTACATAAACCGTACGAGATACTTATATGTGATAATGGCTCGACAGACAAAACGAAAAATTTGGGAAAAAAATTGGAACTTCAATTTCCAAACAAAGTAAAATTCTTAACTATACCTGAAAGCAAGAGTGTGGGTTTTGCTTTTAAAAAAATGGTAACTGTAGCATCTTCTGATAAGTTAATTTCTTTAGACATGGATTTAACTTTAGACTTTGAGAATTTCATCTTGAAATGTTTGAAACTGTTGGACGATAATAGTATGGTTATAGGTTCAAAAATAGATACACAAAAAAGACCTCTTATAAGGAAAATGTTGAGTATTATTGGTATATTTCTAATAAAAATACTCTTAGGTTTAGAATTTTCAGACTATTCAATTGGAGCAAAGGGTTATAGAAAAAGGTATCTAATGGATAAATTAGAGGTTATTGATAGATCTACATTCTATGTAATTAAATTAATATTTTTTTTCAAACAAGAAGGTTTGAAGATAGTTGAAATTCCAGTTAAAGTTTATGATGTGAGAAAAAGTAGGTTCAATTTCTTCAAAGATGCTGTGTACCGTTTTATGAATCTTTTGAATTTTTGGTTTCGAGAAAGAATAATAAAGGCTATCAACAATACTCCAAGATAGCTCGAAATTTTTCCCAAGAAATCCACAAAACTTTCACCATAATAAATTCTCACATCTTTTTGATTAGGAATAACAAGCATGAAAGATGGGGATACTAAATAAATTTTTCTTGCCCCCTCAACTTTCCAATTCGGATAATAAGAAATGCTGATTATGTGAGGTTTGCCAATACAATCTGTGCTAAACTTTATCTCTTCAATGTCTATCTCTTCTTGTATGTTGCATGTATTATTCAAAGGAACTTTTGGTATTTCTGGAAGCGAACTTGAAAACAAAGAAAATTCTGATTTATCATCTGTAAAAACTAAAGGTACATCAAGTAGTTCTTCTCTCTTAAACCATTCATAAGCCACGACTTTCCAATTTTTACTTTCAAAAACTACAGGTTGATACTTTGGTACTGTCACATATTTATTTGGATTTATCTTCAATTTGTATATTTCATAAGGCTCAAAAGTTGCCACATGTGCGTATAACCCATTCATTTTAAGATCATTTTTTACGCTATCCGTTCTAACTATAATATATTCAACATTAAACATGGCCAAATGTTTAGCTGCTTTTGTTGAATTATAGCTAGTGCAGGGAGACCATTGAGGATAAGGACAAGGTGCAGTTTCTGATATTTCTGTTTGGAAATAAAATATAAAAGGTGAAGAAATACTTGATTGCATGTACAATCCTTCATATGTTGATCTTCCCGAGAAAAGAGGTAAAGATTCAAACGCTCTCGGTGAACCAGCTGAGTCATGTAAGTTAGAATGTTCAAAAATTACTCTTGGATCTTTGTAAGATCCTCTTAAATACTCATTAATATCTCGGAAAACATTCCACAAAGGTTTATTTTCAAATCCCTCATAATTCCATTTTATCCAAAAATGAATGTATGTCACATTTTTGTTTACCCAAACTATAGTGATGAGTAAAACAACAATTGACATCAACCAAGATATTCTAATTTTTCTTATCATTTCTCCAACAGCATATCCTGCTATCAAAGTTATAAAAACTTGAATAAATGGCAGAAATCTTATATCAACAACGCCCAGGGTTGGAGACAAAAAATAAAATATACACGAAACTACAATTGAGAATAAAAAGAAGAGAATTCTTTTATCCTTATTTTTAATACCTTTTACTATTCCTACACATGCTAATAAAACAAATGGCAACAAAATATCTGGCAGTATTTCTTTTCTTACATCAAAATAAATCCATCTGAAATTATAAGGTGTAGTATACTCCAAGTTAAGGGCAAACGGAACTAACCAGAAACCTATTAAAAGAAAGGCCAAGATGTAGACTTTGAAAAGATAAGAGAAATTTTCGAATATTTTTTTCATTTTTTTATTGATTAAAAAGAAAGCAGAAGATGTAATACTGAATAATGTTGTGTAAATATGTGTGAATGTTATAACAGCAAAAACAATCGAGTTTTTTATCAAGTTTTTTTGTTTATCTATGCTCGAATAAAGTAAACCAAAAAACAACATCGTTAATGACAAACTAAAGCTATATGAAAATTCACCCGCCAATGTACTGGGTATATTTCCTCCCCACATTGAGTTACCTTCATTGAATAGAAAAGCTAATGTAAAAATAGCAGCAATTGTTGGTGTTGGGAATTTGAAGCCCATGAGTTTTAAAGAAAAAAATGTTGTTAAAGGCAAGAGAAATGTACCAAGAACAGTAACCAACTTAAAAGCAATTTCCAGTGGAATCAAGTAGCTCACCAAAACACTCACAATAAACAGAAAAGGAAAATAAAATTGGAATATGGGGAATCCAGCATACCAACCTGGGCACCACCCAACTATTTTCAATTTTGGTAGGAGATAATGTTTAAGGAAATAAGCTGGATAGTAGTGTGATGCTGTGTCCCCACCAGCAACTATTGTTTTCAAAAATAAGTATTCTGGCTTAAAATAGCTAATTAAAAATAGAAATATAGAAAAAAACACGAAAAAATTGACCAAATTTTCTAAATTCCTTATTAAAAAGAATTTTAGGTTAAATCTCATAAAAATAATTTTTAATCAACTTAAATAAAATATCGTTCCTAATTTTCCCAAGTTTACCTATCCTCGGATTACATGTTTTTTATTACAATCCTTTTCTTACCTCTTATACCTCTTTTTCTTGTTAAAATCTTTATAAGACCAATATCTACTAGATGCTTTAGGAAATCTCTGAACCTCCTTTCTCCTACAGGATATTCTATTCTGTTAGAGTAGATGAAATACAATTCATCTGTGAAAATTCTTTTCTCTTCATCTACAATCTGTAGTATTATTTTTTCATCCAAATTCAATTTTTCCTTCAAGATTTCAGGTTTAATTGGATTCACGCTTGATAATACTGCTTTAATGTGCGAAACTTTAACTTTTCTTTCCCCTTCTTTTTCAGCTTGTCTACCAGCTTTGAGCAAGCACTCTAATCCAACTCTCACATCTCCACCATTTTGAACAGCATGATTTGCAGCTAGCAAAATGACGGCACTTTCGAAAGAAGTGAAAGCAAGCTTTGCCCTTTCTTCGAGTATATCTTTCATTTCTAGTAAAGAATAAGGTTTGAATTCCATTTCTTCTACGTTTAAGCTGCTTCTTATCCTAGGCTCAACATTTGCAAACACAAATTGATTGTTTGAAACGAAAATTAAACCAATATGGGACTTCACATACTGACTTAGCCTCAACAAATCGTATAGAGCAGACTTATCATGAAAAATTAGTTGATCGACTTCATCTAAACAAATAACCAAACCTTTATCAAGCTTGTTACAAATTTCTATTGCTCTTTCCAAAATCTCATCTTTACCCAATCCCCTCCTTTGAACAAAACCACCAAGGTCTAAAGAAATTTTACTCAAGATTGCAACGATTGTCTTGTAATCCCAACAATTTA
>JAWCDI010000055.1:0-5964 GCA_044343505.1 Candidatus Aenigmatarchaeota archaeon
TACTTGAAAATTTGACATTTCCTTCTTCAACTTCAAAAGGTTTGAAAATTAGTTGCAAAGGAGATTCTGATTTAAATTCTTTTTCAGCAATAAGCTCTGCCAATCTGCTCCCAAACGTTCCAAATTTTGCATAAAGCATTATGCCATAAAGTGGCTCAGGCCTTCTCTTTTCTATATAATTTGCAACAGGCAAAGGATAAATGGATAAATCCAAATTTTCCTTTGGAAATAGAGCAATTATTTCACCAGGATGAACTGGTAAAAGTGAAAATTTTTTCTTACTTTCAATTATTAGTTCATCTGACCCTAAAGGAATTTTAACAGGTTTAAGTTCAGCATACCCATAAAGTTCTGGTCTAGGGGTATAATCTATACTCCTATTAACATTTATCCCATATTCTTTTAGAAAATCGGCCTTATGGGCATAGCCTAATTTAGAAGCTGGAACAGAATTGTTATCATCAAAATAGAAAGTATCCCCTGCCAATATTGCGAAGGGTCTAAATAATTCATATTGAAGCTTGAAAATTGATTCCTTGCTCATAACACTCCCAATTTTTAATAGTAAGAAATCTTTAAAAGCTTTTGTTAATTCAAGTTAAAAAAGAATGGTAGGATAGGTTAAGATGAGCAAAATCCATTTAGGCTTATGAAAAATTAAATAAAGTATTTAGAGCTGTTAGGAACATAGTGAATTTAACATTATAAAAAAGTTTGAAAAATAGTGCAGGGGGTGGGATTTGAACCCACGAAGGCACTAAGCCACAGGCGCCTCAGGCCTGCGCCATTGACCAGGCTAGGCGACCCCTGCAACTTAATGAATAATTCATTCTTCTTTTATTTCTATTATTTTTATTCCTTCCTTTGTAATTTCAAAAGGATGAATTAGAACAGAGTGATTTGTTCTCCTCATTTTCCTTATTGTTAAAGTTCTCCTAAACTCTTCTGCTATAGGAACAAAATCAAGCTTTATTATAGAATCTGTTAAAAACTCTACTATACCTGAAAGACTTAAAGCATTCGAGTCTTCCTCAATAGTTCCTGTTAAAATTGAAGTTACACCAAGCTCTTTCAATTTATCTATTAGCTTCATGAGCGCAACTTTTCTTGTATAATCGTCTTTCATGAAAGCCTCTATCAAAGAGACAGAATCTATTACAACTCTCTCAGCCCCAAAATCTCTTATAGCACTTTCTATTCTTGAGATTAGATTGTATAAGTAAAGTCTAATTGCGGTAGCAAATTCTTCCTTTGAAGCAAATTTTATTGGAAGTTCGGGTCTCATAGAAACAAATTTTATCAAACCCTTCTCTTCAAATTTTTCTATATCCCAATTGAACATAGCCTTAATGTCATTTTTTATATCCTCTTCT
Source organism: Candidatus Aenigmatarchaeota archaeon (assembly GCA_044343505.1). Lineage (GTDB taxonomy): Archaea > Aenigmatarchaeota > Aenigmatarchaeia > CG10238-14 > SCSR01 > JAVZGQ01. The sequence goes on from JAWCDI010000055.1 coordinate 1,374, forward strand.
CTTTCTTCAGTTGTTATATAAATACCTTTTTCATTTCTTAATGCTCCAGCATAAAGAAAAGATGCACAAAAGGCTGTCTTTCCTGTCCCTGTCTTTCCTGTTAAAAGGTTAACACTCCCTTTTACAAATCCACCTTCTATCTTATCATCTAGCCCGATAATTCCTGAACTTAACCTTTCAATTTCCATAATTTAAAATTATTTTTCTTGTTTAATTTCTTTACTTCCTTTTAAAGCATAAAACGGATTTAATCTTTTTTTAATTAGTTCTATTCTTTGCTTTTTCTTCAGCGCAAGGGAAGCCCTTACTTTAAGAATTTGAGCTTGCTTTCCCTCTATTATTTTTCTAAAAGTTTGTTCATCTATCTTCCTTAAAAAGTACTGCTTTTCTGCTGCTATTCTAGATTGAACTAAACTTTTTTCTTCAAAGGAAAGTTTTGCTATTTCAGCACTCAACTTAGCAAAAGGAATTATAACATAACCTATAATATAAATGGAAAAGGCAGCAACGCAAAATTGCAAACTAATATTCCATTTATTTTCGTATAGGAATTTTTTAAACCCAAGTTTTTCTTTTTCAGAATTCACATAATCTATATTTGACTTAATGCTCCTATAAATTTCTACGATAAAGTTGAAATCATCTTCTTGAATAGCCTTAATCGCTTCCATCTTTAATACTTTTATCTCTTCTACTTTTCTTCTCAAATATAAGATGTCAATACCAACTCTTTCGAAATCATTTAGCTCTTCATTTAATTTTTGCAATTCTAAATCCAAACTATTAAGAATGTAGGAAATTATTTTATTTTCCACTACTTTAACTTTTATACTTCTTAAATTTTCTAAAGATTCGAACTTAATTTTTAAATCAACTAAATATTCGCCAACTTCAGTAAAAGAATATACATGGATTAAAATGGGGAAATCTATGCTTGCTTTTTCAGGTAAAGTAAGATTTGAAAGTATTATTATTGAGCAACAATTTTTTTCTGCGTAAATTTCTGGCTCTAAATTTAAATCTATATTGCCTAAGTTGAAAATAGAGCCTATTATAGTTGCATTCATCCCCTGAATTATTTCTATTTCATTTTGAGAGATTGTAAAATTAAAACTTGGGATTTTTGGAATGCAATCTGGATATTTTGAACAATCAGGATCTGCGCAATCCGTTGCGCCATCACAATCATTATCTTTTCCGTCGCTACAATTTATCTCATAATCTGATTGTGGGAGACAAATTGGCGGTAAAATACCACCTCCTCCGCTTGGTGGAGAAAGTAAAGAGTGTGTTTTGAATGAAAAAGTTTGTTGAGCAGAATTATTGTAAGCATCGCTTGCATTTATTTTAATGTAGAAGTTTTTTCCCCATTCATTCGGGCTTTTGCAAAAAGAAGTTGTAGTAGTTTTATTGATATTTAACAATTCAAAATAATAACCTTCACATTCTACGGTTAAATTTACCGGAAATTGATGAGGATTATCGTTTATATCAAGGATAGAAATTGTTAAAGAATAATTGGAATTTGGATAAGGATTCTCAGGAAAAATAAAGGCTTTTAAATTTAAATTATTAAAAACAGCAAAATTGGAAATTAAAGATATGTTAGCTTCTTGATCTCCTGTATCGAAAACTTTAATCCAGTTTAAAGTGTAATTTCCAGTTTCATTTAAAGTTATTTTTTCTTCATCAAAACTAAAACACCAAGTTTGGTTTCCAGGATTTGGGTCTCCAACAAAATTTTCTATAATAACACTTTCATTATTGGGATAAGTTATATTCGCCTTTAAGGCAAAAATTCCCACATCATCGCTAACGTTAGCGCAAATTGTTAAATTAGAATGCAAATTTGCTTTTTGTGAAGAAAATGAATAACCAAAAATTTCGGGCTCTAAGCCAGGATCTAAATTAAAAGTTAGATAAGGTGTAGAATTAAATCCCCAAACTCCTGAATAATCACTGGCTATAATTCTTAAAGCTATAGTTTTTCTATTAAGTTGAGTGGCATCTGAAAGGTTTAATGTATAGTTTGTCCATAATTCCTCACAAGGATTTGTCTCCTTTGAACAAACAGTGTAATTCTTAAAAGTTCCTGTTCCATTGTGTTCTATTACTGAATAATTTAAGGGCTTAGACCAATTAGCAGATGCATTTAAATAAATAGTATTTCCACTTTGGTCTGTCCTATTAAATACCAAGCTTTCTATAATTTCTCCAGTAGTATAATTTGTCAAATTCCAAAAATTGAACTCTAGCGGTACTACTACAGTAAAATTTATATCATCATTATCGAACGGTGTAGAGTTTGCACAAAATTGATTTCCAAACTCTACTAAAGAAATACTACATCTTATTATGTGCATTCCTTCTGTTTGATTCGGTATAAATTCGATAGAAATATTTTGGTCTATATTTTCACAATTCCCATAATACAGTGTTACCCAACTTGATGTATTGTAATAAAAAATTCCACAATGTGATTCTATAAGACCGTGAAATTTACATGTAACATTTATCCCATTTCCTGGAAAAACAGCAGATGCATTTAAATATATTTCCTCAACATAGCAATTCTCTGAGCCAGAGGATGGGGGGCACTCAGTTCCATTAAAAGTGTCATTTGTAGTTGTCAAATTACAAGAGGCACCCCAAGTCTCTGAACAAGTTTTACCTTTTACGTAATCCTCGTAATTTACGGATTTTACAGTAAGGGAAAATAAAAGGAGCGATAAAAGAAACAATAGAATAACAATAGCTCTCATATTCCTATATACAATTTAGATTTTACTTCATCTTATTTCTAACCTAGCGTTAACTTTAAATATTTTAAACCTTGAAACTCATACAATGAAAATGAAAAAATATTTTCTTTTTTCGGTAGTTTTTTTATTCTTAAATTTAAGAATAGTTTCTGCGCAGATTCCTGAATGCACTTATCCTATTATATCATCTTGCCCATGTAATATAACCCTGAGCGGAGTTTGGTATCAATTAAATGATACCATTTACTCTAACGGTACATGCATTTATGTAGGCAAGAATGAAGTTGCTATAAATTGTAATCATAATAGAATAGTTGGAAATGGAAGTGGTAATGGTTTGGACATAAGAGATAAGATGGTAATTTATATAGCGAATTGTTCTATAGAAAATTTTAAATATGGAATTTACGGCGTGAGAAGCAGTTATATCAAAATTGCATCTAGTATATTTAAAAATAACTATATTGGAGTAAAAGCCGAAGGAAATGATCACTATTACATAGGTCACAACATATTTACTAACAATTCGATTGGACTGTACTTGGTATCCGACCAATCAATAGTATGGGATAATTATTTCAGTAAGAATAAAATATATAATGTTCTAGACGCTTCTAGCATTTTGTGGAGAAACTCTTGGAATATCACGAAAAGTACACAAGATCCTTTTTGGCCCAAACGTCAAGCACCAAACATAATACATGGTCCTTTCCTCGGTGGTAATTATTATAATATTACTGACTACAATGGAACTGACGAGGATGGAGATGGTTTAGGTGAAGAGATTTATTATCCTCCACCTGCTTGGTATCCGGAAAATATTTCCGACCAACATCCTCTTGTTGATAATATTGGTCCAAAGTATAAAGAGCTTAGTATTCAAGGAGATTCTATTTACTCTCCTAACAAACTTTATGAATTTTCTATAACGTTTGAGGATAATGCCGAACTAAACGAGGTCTTTTTTGAATTAGATAATGTGAATTATACTCCTGAAAAAGAAGGGGAATACTTAGGGTTTGATTCTGACTTAAGAGTCCTTCATTCCGTAAATTATTCAATAAAATTTACTGGTTTAGGAGCAGGTACTCACTATTATAGGTGGTATGGTAGTGATCCAAGAAATAATCAAAACTCTACGGAATTGATAAGTTTTACAGTTGAAAAGGCAACTCCCATTCTTCATTTAGAAATTAATGGAAATGAATCAGATCAGATTTTACCTTACGGAAGTTTAGTAAATGTTACTGCTTGGGTTGAGTTAGAAGATTCTCAAGATATGAATTTCAATCTTTATTTAAATGATACTCTTATTGGTAGTGGTAATTTAATCAGCGAGCAATATTATTTAAGTCCAGGAGTTTATTTATATACTTACAACACAACTGGTAATGCCAATTACTCTAGCAATTCAATTTCTAGAATGGTAATTATAAAGGATTATATTCCTCCTTATTACTCAAATATAATTGAGCCACAAGATCCAAGCTTTTATAATCCATCAGCAACTTATACTTTTAAAATTGACTGGTTTGATGATGTTGAAGTGGATAAAGTAATTTTAGAAATGGACGGAAAAAATTATACTCCTACTAAAAGCGGGAACACTTATAGTTTTACTTTTTCTTCTTGTCCAATGTCAAGTAGTAGAGGAGGAGGGGGTGGTGGAGGATCTCAGATACGTTTGATGTCGCTTAATCCAATTCCGCTTTTTACTTATCTTCTTGACCTCCTAATAGGAAGAATAGTAAAAGGTGAAGAAATGCCCTGTCTTGGTGTTGGTATCCATTATTATAAATGGTATGCTAATGATACTAGTAACAATTGGA
>JAWCDI010000056.1:0-5850 GCA_044343505.1 Candidatus Aenigmatarchaeota archaeon
TTTCAGATTTATGTTAAAGGGGCAAGATGGTTCACAAATATTGAGTTTAGAAGAGATATAAAAGAGGACTATAAATTTGAGATAACATTTACCCATACCTTGGATGAAGACTACAGCAGATTTTTCTGCAATTATTTTGAAAGTTTTTTTACTAGAAATAATTATGAAGTGGAACGCAAAAGAATATCAAGTAAATTTTTCTCGATAACGATAAAAAAGTTAACTTGACCATACATAAGGTTACATAGAATTATGTACTTTTCTTGATTAAATTTTTAATCGTGATTCAAGATTAAATATTATGAGAGAAGGGAGCGATGTTTTTAATAAAAAGAGTTTGAGGGGCGCAGCACTGGTTTTAATGGTACTAATACTTATAGCATCTATTTCAGGCTGCGTTCAGCCGACAGAAACACCAAAACCGGCAGAAAAGCCAACAAAGGATAAAATAGTTATTGGTTTTACAGTAGCTTTATCTGGGCCTGGTGCAGCCACCGGAACTGAGCAGCTAAGAGCGTATTTAACTTGGAAGGAGTGGGTTAACTCTAAGGGCGGAATTTATGTAGCTGAGTATGGTAAAAAATTGCCGGTAGAGTTCATTTACTATGATGATGGCTCCGAACCTGCAAGGGCGAAGTCGCTGTATGAAAAACTCATAGTAGAAGATAAGGTTGACTTGCTTTTAGCTCCATGGGGGACGTATATTCATCTTGCAATTGTTCCTGTGATCGAAAAATACGGAATACCCGTAGTGGGGAATACTGCGGGAGTTGAAAGCGAGAAAATTGAGGAACTGAAGACACAGAACATGTTCTTCACATGGCCAAGTCCTGAAACCTCAGCTATGGCGACCGTGCTTTTCTTAGAAAAAGTAGGGGTTAAAAATATAGCCCTTCTATATGCTCAAACAGATTTCACAGTTGCGAACGCAAAGTGGGTGAAAAAGATTGCTGAGGATAGGAAATCTCTGGAAATTGTCTTGTATGAGGGTTACCCATATGGAGCAACAGATCTTAAAGGGGTTTTACTAAAAATAAAGGATAAAAACGTTGATGCTGTAGTCATCCAATCTTATCCACCTGATGCAATACTCACAACAACCCAAATGAAGGAGTTAAAGATAAATCCGAAATTGTTTATGCTGGGTGTTGGAGGTCAAATACTTGCGTTTTACGAGAAATTCGATAACGCTACTAAGGAAGGAATAGTAGCGGTTAACAATTGGCACCCAGTTTTCTATCCGGAGTCTTCCGAACTTTATAGCTTGTATATTAAAAACTATGGCTTCAATCCTCCATCTCACACTCTGGGACTTGGTTGGCTCAGCTGCATAGTTTTAGGAAAAGCAATAGAGAAAGCTGGATCTCTGAATACAACCAAAATTAGAAATGCACTGGCAACTGAAGCTTTTGAAACGGCTTTCGGAGACGTAAAGTTTGAAAAACAGGTAAATGTGAAATCATTGATAGTCTTCGATCAATGGCAAAATGGAGAACTCAAGCCAATCGCCGCTTATGCTGGAGCTTATCCAAATGTTAGGGAATTTACTGAATTAAAGATGGAAAAAATAGTATATCCAAAGCCTGAGTGGTGAATAATGATGGAAACCATTTTCTACATTTTTTTTGCGATACTACAAATCGGCGTCATTTACGCTTTAATCTCCTTAGGATTTAATATTTTGTATAGTACAACAAGAATAATTAATGTTGCCTATGGCGAGTTCATAACTCTTGGTGCTTTTTTGGCTTACTGGCTCTATGTTATCTATAAAATCACGCCCGAAGCATCTATTTTTGCCTCAATGGCTTTTGCAATTCTTCTTGCAATTCCACTTCATTCTTTTATTTTTAAACCAATTCTAAGTAAAAGAAATGTGATATACATTGAAATTTGGGGAGTAATTGTTACTTTTGGTCTCTCTTTGTTTATGCAGGGTATGATGAGCTATCTCTGGTCGGGAAGTTTTCGGGGGTACTCGTATCTGGATGAGATAATAGATCTGGGAATAGTTAGCTTTATGCTAAACAAGGTTCTAATTATTTTTATAGGCTTATTATTTATAATTATAACTTATCTTTTATTTTATCGCACAGAGCTTGGAATTTTGATGAGAGCAATAATCCAAGATCCCGAGTTAGCTGAAAATTTGGGTTTAAACACGAACAAAATATTCTTTCTCTCCACCATAATTTCCTTAGGCATAGCAGGGGCTGTGGGGGTTTTAGTGAGCCTAATGTCAGAAATTCATCCATTTATGGGCAGTTTCTATCTCATCATTGCTTTTATAACCACAGTCTTGGGCGGCATAGGTAATCCTGTGGGGAGTCTTTTTGCTGGTTTTATTGTTGGCTCATTGGATGTTTTAACCGGCTACATTTTCGGAGCTGGTGCGAAATTGGTTGTGATATATCTATCTTTAATATTGATATTAATTCTTAGACCTACTGGTCTCTTTGGGAGGTGAATGGAATGCTGAAAGTCATCGATTTATCAAAAAATTTTGGAGGTATTAAAGCAATACAAAACGTATCCTTTGAGATAAGAAAGGGAGAGCTTGTTGGTTTAATTGGCCCAAACGGCTCAGGAAAAACAACTCTTTTTAATCTCATAACTGGGATAGTAAAACCTGATTCTGGGAGGATAATCTTTGAAAAATCAGAGATAAATCAGTTGAGTATTGAGGAAAGGGCTAAGTTGGGGATTTCAAGAACTTTTCAAGGACTAAGGTTGTTGGAGAATTTAACTGTTTTGGAAAATGTAGTAATCTCTGTCTTAGCTAATCAGAACTACGATCGAGCCAAAAAAAAGGCTGAAGAAATTTTATTTGAGCTCGGTTTAAAAAATAAAATAAATTCAAGTGTTAGGAGTTTAAACCTGTTTGAGAAAAAACTTGTCGAACTTGGTAGAGCTTTGGCACCTCGTCCAAAGTTTTTATTGCTTGACGAAATCATGGCCGGTTTAAATGAATTGGAACAAGAAAGTTTGGGCAACATTCTAATTAGGCTAAATAAAGAAGAGGGAATAACGATTTTTTGGATCGAACATATTTTGAGAGCGATGATAAAACTTGTAAGAGTAGACAGAATTCTCGTCCTTGAATGGGGAAAAATGATAGCAGAAGGAAAACCTGAGGAAATTCTGAAAAGAGATGAGGTCGTGGAGGCTTATATGGGTAGAAAGTCTTTTAGAGGTGTGGGAAATGTTGCTGGAAATCTCTGATTGCTGTTTCACATCTAAGTTTAATTTTGAAATGGAAGAAAATGAACTCATCATCATAGTGGGTCCAAATGGCTCAGGAAAAACAACTTTTCTACGAATTATCTTGGGAATTGAACGAACTCCATGCAAAATTTTACTTAAAGGAGAAAATATATACTCATTAGAGCCACACAAAAGAATTAAAAAAGGGATTGTAATGGCACCAAGCGGTTCTTCCAATTTTCCATATCTCACAGTTAAAGAGAACATAAATCTTGGTTTAAGTTTATCAAATTTAAATAAAAAAGATAAAGAAAAAAAGTTGGAAGAAATTTACTCTATTTTCCCATTTTTAAAGGATCGTAAAAATCAAGTAGCAAGAACGCTGAGTGGAGGAGAACAAAGGATGCTTTCAATAGCAAGAGCACTGGCAACGAATCCAAAAATCCTGCTTTTAGATGAGCCATCTTTTGGTCTATCACCAAAAATGGTTGATACAGTATATGATTCAATTTTGAGGATTAAAAAAATGGGAACTTCGATAATAATTGCAGAGCAAAGCGTTTCCCCTTTGTTTGATTATGGTGAAAATATAGACAAAGTTTATTTCATCACTGAGCGCACTTTTACATTTAAGGGGAGCGTTGCTGAACTGAAAGAATTCCAAGACATTGGAGGTGTTTACTTTGGTCTCAATACCTAGAGAAATTTTGCTGTATTTAGCAACACCACTTGTGATTTTGATTATTTCAGCCATTCTCCCTCCATCTCTTCAGAGGGTCATGATAGTATTGACGATATATTTAGCATTGGCCATATGTTGGTTGACAATATTTAAGATGGGTTATGTCTCCTTGGGCTCTGCGGCTTTCTATGGCTTAGGGATGTATTTATTTGTCTATCTCAGCGTTCTAGGGCTCCCTAAAATATTGGATTTCATTATAATTGCAATCTTTATTTTCTTTTTTTCACTTACTTTGGGTTATATAACGCTTCGTCTTACTGGAATCTTTTTTATACTTGCAACCTTTGCAACGGCCGAAGCTCTCCGTCAAATCTTTATATTCATTGAAATAAATTATACTGGATATATAGGAAAAATAATCCGGGATTCTCTCTCAATTTTCGAAACTCTTTGTCTCTTATCCCTTTTCCTGCTTTTGGCAAGTATATTTTACTTTATCTTAAGCAGAGATAGAATAAAAGTTATTTTAAATTTTATAAGAGAAGATGAAGTTCTCGCCAAAATATCAGGCATAAACACATTGAAGTACAAGCTAATTATTTTCTCGAGTTCTTCGGTTATTCAGGGGTTAATTGGGAGTGTAGCAGCGTGGTATCTAGCATATATAGATCCCGAAATAGCTTTTAATCCGACAATATCAATCCAAACTCTCGCTATTGGTTTAATGGGTGGTACAGGACATTATTTGGGTCCAGTTGCATCAACTCTAATCCTTATTTTGCTTTCCGAACAGCTAATTCGAATTGCACCGAACTTGCATTTGATTGTAATAGGGGGAATAGTAATCATTTTCTCCCGTATAGGTATGGGTTTTTCGGAATTGATTGAGATTTTGTGGAGGTGGTTAAAATGAGGAAAGTGAGAATTTATGACCTTAGCCACATGTTGGTGGACGAAGACCCAGCAGACCCAGAGGGCTTTAGACCAAAAATCGTTTACAAAACACATCAGGAAGGAGCTATGCAAATGAGAAAGTTTTTTGGTGTGAACCCAGCAGATCTTGTTTACAGCGAGGGCTTGGGGTGGGCTTTAGAGGAACTTCACATGATAACGCATTCGGGCACACACGTGGATGCACCTTGGCATTATTCTCCTGTTTCGGAAGGCAGAAGGGCGAGAACGATTGACGAAATGCCTCTAGAGTTTTTCTATGGAGATGGAGTTCTATTGGACTTTCGGCATAAATTGGCTGGGGAAACGATAACTGCGGGAGAAATTAAAGAGGCTCTACAAAAAATAGATTACAAATTAAAGCCATTTGACATAGTGCTGATTATGACAGGTTGGGATAAGAAAATCGGAACCCCAGAATACTTCGATAATCCTGGGCTGAACTTTGAAGCAGTGAACTGGATTGTTGAACAAGGTGTCAAGTTGATAGGGATAGATGCTTATAGCTTAGATAGATCTTTTGCCAAAATGAAGAAAGATTACAACGATAGTAAGGACGGTAGAAAGATATGGGAAGCACATTTTGCAGGAATACAAAAGGAGTACCTTCACATCGAAAAATTGGCGAATTTGGATAAGTTGCCAAAACCTTATGGATTCAAGGTACTTGCATTTCCAATCAAAATCTACAAAGCAAGTGCAGCACCTGCAAGAGTTGTGGCGATATTAGAGGAATGAGGTGAGAACATGAAAGAAAGAGTGATAATAACCTGTGCAATTACAGGTTCTATCCATACACCAACTATGTCCCCTTACCTACCAATAACGCCTGAACAGATTATTGAGGAAGCAATAAAAGCTGCAGAAGCCGGAGCAAGTATTGTCCATATACATGTTAGAGATCCAGTAACAGGAAGACCTTCTTCTGATATAAATCTTTTCAAGAAAGTTCTTTCTGGCATCAAAGAAAAGAGTGACGTGGTCATTTGTCCCACAACTGGTGGTGGACTTGG
>JAWCDI010000057.1:0-5735 GCA_044343505.1 Candidatus Aenigmatarchaeota archaeon
TGAAAGGAAGGAGATATTGGGATCTCGTCTAAACCTTTTTCTTCCTTTTTTAAATTTTTTCATCCTCAAGTATAGAAAACAATTTTTATACTGCTTGAGAATTTCCAAGCATGCTAGAAAATATGAGATTGACGAAAAATGGAATCGAATTCTCACTTGATAGAAATCCAAATTCCGAGGAAGCTAGAGGATATGGAGCATATTCCATCAAAAAATTCGGATTCAGAATTTTTCCCTACTTTCCCAGAGTGCGTGGTTGGTTTCTCCGTCAATCCTTGATCTATTGTGTGGTGAGAATTGATGTAGAAGATTTGGAAACTGGAAGAAATTTTGCTTGCATCGGATGGTATCCAATAATCACAAGTCCGGCTTGGTTTCTCAGAAGAAAGGAAAAATATATAGAAGAAGCTATTGAATGGATCCTCTCAAAACTTGAACTTCTCACCTATGCCATGTATTCCATTTATGTTTATCCCGAAGAATACGAAGAAGAATTTAGCGGACATTTCAAGATTCAGAAGATAACTTTTTGCGGAGCATATATCTATGAAACTGAAAAAATGACAAGAGAAGAAAAATTGAGAATTGAAGAAGAGTTGAGAGAAAAAGGTTTTCCAACAATTGAAGAAATTATCTGAAATGAAACTTGAAAAAATAAAAAAGATAAAATTGCGGTTTCGGGAAATAAAGCCAATCAAAAATAAATTTAGAGAAGATTTTAAATTTTTCGGTCTTGATACAGAAACCTATCAAACCATTGATAGAGTCAAACCATTTTCCATCCAGTTATATTCTTCAGAATATAAAGCTTTTAGCATGATCGAAAACTGGAGTGAGAGAGAAAGGATCGAATATTTCTTCAAAATCTGTACGAGACTAAAAACCAATAAGCTTATCCTCTTCAGTTTCAACCTCCAATATGATATCTCAGTACTCTTTCCATCAATTCTTCTCTACAATTCAGCACATCTTCTTCCCCTTCCAATAAGAAGAAAGGAATCATTCAGATTCAAACTCGACAAATATTATATACGGATCATCTATTCCCACCCATGTTTCCTTGAAATTGCAAAGAAGAATAGATCCAAGAGGATAAGAATAATTTTCATTGATCTAGCAGCATTCTTTCATAGTTCTCTTGAAAAAATAGCTGAAGAATTTAACCTACCTAGAAAACTTGAGAAACCAGAATATCTGGGATTGAGAAAACCGACAAGAAAGGAATTAGATTATTTCATAAAATATGCAATGCAAGATGCAAAAATCTGTTATTATCTGGGTAAGATCTTAATTTCTTGGCATAAGAAATTTGATATAGATATCTCAAGAATTCCCACATGTTCACCAGCTTTATTCTCCTCAAGAATTTTCAAAAAACACTTTCTGAAAGATACAATAAAGCTTCCCCATAAACCTATTGTTCAATTAGCTCTATTATCCTATTGGGGCGGAAGGAGTGAATGTTTCATCTATGGATTTGTGGAAAAATGCTATTATTATGATTTCAATAGCTTTTATCCCTATGCACTAACTCAAATTCCCATTCCAATTGAAAACAAATGGAAATTTACCACAAAATTTGATGGAGAGAATGGATTTTATGTAATAACTGCAGAGATCAAAAATCAGAAAATCAATCCCCTTCCAGTAAAGAAAGAGAGGCTTATCTTTCCATATGGAAAATTTAAAACCGTGGTAACTGGATATGAACTCAAAGAAGCTTTGAATGAAAATATTCAGATCCATTATGGCTGGATCTATACTGGTAGATCTTCATCATCGGTCAAAGATTTTGTCCTGCATTTCTACAATCTCAAGAAAAATGCCAAAAATCCAATCGAAAAATGCTTCTACAAGCTCATCTTGAATAGCATTTACGGTAAATTCATTCAGTTAAAGGAAGAAAAAGCTATGGGTAAAAATCTGTTTTTGGCTGGAGGATTGTTCAATCCAGTTATAGCTTCTTGGGTAACTGGTTTCTGCAGATCAAAGCTCTATTCCTTAATGAAGAAATATGAGGATAAAGTTATTTATTGTGATACTGATAGCTTGATAACCTTGGAACCAATAAAAGAAGATGTGGGAAATGATTTGGGAAAATTAAAACTTGAATATGTGGGATGGGGAATTTTTGTGAGAGAAAAATGTTATATCATCAAAGATAAATTTGTGCATCATGGATACATAGGAAATAAGGAAACATTTATGAAAATGATTCTTGAAAATAAAACCCAGTATACCGTCAAAAGAATTCTTAAGTTCAGAGCAGCTATAAGAAGAAAGTTCCCCCCACTATTCCAGATCTATGATTACAGAAACTTCGATCTTTCATCAAGCTCCAAAAGAGAGAAATGTAACATTCCCTTAAACTATCTGATATTTAACAGAAAGTTTGTTTGGCTAAATCCTCTCATGCACAATTCCACACATCTTTCTGCATTAGCTCTCCAAACCAAAAACAAAACCAATGAAATTAGAAGTAATAGGATGTAAATTATCTCAGATAGTAGATAAGCTCGTTGCAATTGCATTCCCATAACCCCTTTGAACTTAGGATCAGATATATGAGATAGGAAACTATGATAATTCCAACCAGATTGAGAATGAATCTGATCAGAAAGATCTTATTCCTATCCTTGATCAGAAAATTTAGGATCATAGTATCCCTTTTACCTTGAAGAATTCAACGGTCTTTGGAGAAAATATTCCCATCCTTGTCGCCTTGAGAATCTCTTTTCTTATCGAATTTAAATCAAATTGAGCCTTCTCGGTTTCAGTATCAATTTCTTCAGCTGTATTATACATGTTGAAAAATGCTGGTGCATAGAATTTTAATTTCTTCATGAATCTGAATGTATGATTGGTAAAGATAAATAGCTGGCAATAGTTATTATTTCTGGAAAGAATCGGAAAAGCTATAAAATCCGTAACAGTTCTGACCCTCTTATCCACTTGTCCGAAACTTTGAGTAGTATAAACCACATCCATATCTCTTTTTCTGCTTTTTAACAGAATCATTGAAGTAAATCTATTCTTCTTTGTAGCTGTAGCCCTTGAATCTAACCAGATCCAGAGTTCATCTCCAGCAAAAAATCCATTTCTTATCTGATCCAGTTCCTCTGGAGAAGAAATATACTTATAAGGAATATAATTTATTTTCCTATCCTTATCTAGATAATAAAGGTTCAGATGATAGTTGGCATAGATCGGTCTTGATTTTTGCCATTTCAGATAATAATGCCAAGCAAGAAAGGTCAAGCTCAATGTTTTTCCAGTTCCAAGCTCTCCAACAATTGCCATTAGGGTCATTTCAGGACAATTCCAAACTTTCCAAGTTTCGTCTTTATCTTCTCAGTCAATTCTGGAATTTGTTGGGCAAGATTTACGATCTCACCCCTACCCTTTCTTCTCAAGCTCACCCTTAACAGCATGAAATTATTCACAAAGCATTTGACGAAATCCAATCCATATCTATCAGCTACCCCCAATAAACTTGAAATCAGCCTTATTTCCTGATCATCAAGCTCGGTCAACATCCTTATCTTTTCCTCACGAGTTAGGAGAATGCTTATCTTTGCCAAAGCTTCCTCCATACTCAGCACTTCTTCCTCTATCTCTTTCTCCTCAGTAGGAATTACTGGAAGCTCAACCTTCTTATTCTTCTTCATCTGAAAATCCCCCCAATCAATACTCCAATTCCCACACCACCAATAAGTCCCATAAGGATATAGATAAGCATCTGCTTATTTGTTATTTCAATTTTCGGTTTAAGCAGTTCCCTTAAAGCTCTTTGTTCAGCAATCCTCTGGGTAATTTCTGGATTCATTTCTATAACAAGCTTTCTTTCATCAATGTCCACTTCAAGAGGAGTATTTACCGAATCATGAATTAATAAACATGGATATTGTTTATTTCCAATCTTTATGAGTTTGAGCTTGGTATCCTTTGTGATCTTCCACATCCTACCATCCTTGCTTATTTCACTTAATCCATAGATATTCTTTATCGGATAATCTTCAATCGTGAGATAATCGTTATTGAAGAATCTTATGAGTTTGATGATCGCCCTTCTTCTGATTAAAAGAATCAATCCAATTATCACAATTGCAGCCAATACACTAAATAAAAACAATTCCATAGTCATTTAAAGGTTTGGGAATCTCATTAAATGCCAAGATCATTCTCACAAATACTTCTCCATTCAATGTGAGAGAATAGATTTTCTTCCCATCGACATTTTCATCCTTTACCAGCTTGTTTTTCTTCAGATAATTAACTGCAGTATAGAAGAGGGGTTTTGAATAATAAATCGTCTGAGTTTTGCTTGTTACACCATTCTTGATAAACATTTCAATCAGAAGCTTTAGCATTGATTTGTTTAATCTGATATTCAACTTCCTGATATCTATCATATTTTTAAAATAAGTATCCGATTTTATAAACTTTTTGAATAACATCTCTTTATAAACTGAAATGAAATATTGAAATTGGGAAGAAAAATGGCAATGGAAGTTAAATTAACTTCCTCGGAATTGATGGAGAGATTCGTAGTGATCTTGCTGGGAGTAATCCTAGCTCCAATAATCTACCAGCAAGCAACCCAAGCTAATGTAAGCGGCACTCCTGCTATGATAATTGCACTGATCCCAATATTCTTCAGCTTACTGGTATTGTTCGCTAGTGTTAAAGGATTAATCTAGAAAAACGTCAACCTTTTTAAATTCCAACTTTCTTTTTTATTTTATGAAAATTCCAATAATCCTGCTTGGAATAATTCTTTTCCTCATGTATCCGTTCATATCTTTTCAGTATCTTTGGCTAGAAGAAGCTAAAATTATCTATCTGATATTTTCAATATTCGTAATGGTGGTGGGATTTACAAAATGAGAAGGATAATCCTTTCAATCTTGGTTTTTGTATGCATTTTCTCAGCATGTAGGGCGGAAGAAAATATAACCTTTTTACTGGACAAACTGATACAGTTGAATTATATCAAACCAGCTTTTGATCCGGAAATCATCCAGATTCCTTCACCACATTATCGAATGCTCTTAAGTCATGAAATAAGCTATGGATTCTATCCTCCTGCTAAATTTCTAGCATGGGCAAAAGCTGAAGGGGGATATTTTCATTGGTATTTATTTAAATGGAGTCCAGATTATGATTTTGGCTTTTATCTATCAGAAAACGAAACTGATTGGTTAAATCATGGATATGAATATCTTAAAAACTATCTGAAAGGAAATTTGTCTCTTCCAATAGGAATTTTTTCCGAACCGAGTTTTTTACCACCAAATCCAGAATATAACGTTAGAGTAGTTTTCAATGGTCTAGGACCGTATTGTATAATGTATTGTATACGCATAGAAGCATATTGGGATGGATCAGAATTTAGGAAATCAACAATAAATTATTATATGTGCGGTGCTGGAAATTTTTTATCAATATGGCAATCAGCAAATAATACTGATTCAGAACTCCTTATTTATTATAATGGTGGTCGTGGGTATGATCTTTATGTTAATATGTATTGTCCTAATAGAATTTATTTCAAAATAGATAATCCCGTTCCAAATTATACATGTATGAATATTAAATATTATTATGCAGAAAACGAGTTTGATCAGGGTACAGTTCATCTCACATTAATGATATATGATAAAAAACAATATTATTCGCCTAAAATGGATACGTTTTTAGATGTTTATCCCATAAATACTGTATTAAGATTAGGG
>JAWCDI010000058.1:0-5693 GCA_044343505.1 Candidatus Aenigmatarchaeota archaeon
AAAATGGAAAAGTGAAAAAGAACTATGAGATTGATATACCGATTAATAGAGTTGTTAAATTAGACTGTATTTCTGAGGACAAAAAACAAAGACTTATTAAAATAAGAAACTCTATAGACATAGTATGGTTAAGTGAAGAAATAGAGAGATTAACAGAAGCTTTATCAATTGCTTATGAAAAGAAAATAAGGAGGCTAAATAATGAAAAGATTTAGTTTTATTTCAAAGAGATTTTATTTTGAGGAAAGACGTATAGGAGGAAGTAAATATGTTTAACATTGAATTTATCAAAATCTATAACGATTATTACTTTAAAAGACAGCCAATTTCAAAGATATTGAATCGCCTCAAAGAAATTCAGGACAGTTATGGAAATAATGCACTACATTATGTCATTTTCTCTCAGGATTTGAGTCTATTTCACGAAATCATAAAAGAGATAAAAAAGAAGAGTTAGATGCACTTTTATCAAAACGAAATAATTATGATGAAAACCCAGTAGACTGGATTTCTGGTATTAACGATGAAAGTATTAGAAATCAATTTCTAAGTCTCATAAACTGGAAGGGAACCCCCAATTTAAGAAATTTAATTGGGAGAGATTTTATGAATGAACAAATCAGAAAAGTACTCATTGCTGATAGTTGTCTATATGACATTTCTAATGATGTGAATATAAATATTGCTCTGAAGGGAATCACACTTGAACCTCGCATTAAGTATGATTATTTTTATCTGTACAGTCATTTTAGCAAAAATAAATTTAAAATAGAAGGAATTGATCAAAATCAAAACTTTAAGATTACTAATAGTAAAATAAATCCTCAATATTATTTAGATAATATAGTCCCGTATCTAAATGCAAATGGATTAATTCATAAATTGACATTTCCTTGCAATAAAAGATATGGCAAACCAAAATACGAGTATATTTTAGAAGATTTTTATATAGTCAATGAAAACAAAATTAAAATCCGTGGTGTCCTGCCTATTATAGCAATGACAGAATGGATTAATAGGCATATTAAAGATAAAGAGTTTTATTCTATGTTGTTTAGGATAATTGAAATTTATTTGCAGATAAATGATATAGGTGTGAATATTGAAACTAAAATACAAGCCGAGACCGAAATTAGGCCTAAACATGGGATGTTCTTAAACAGTATTATAAATTTTGTCTCTGATACATTCGAAACTTATAATGTTACTAATGATGAATTATTTGCATTAATAATTGAATTGCTTAGAAAGAGAAAACTTTATTATGAGTTTAATCTACTAAGTTATGAATTAACTGGCTTCATTAGTCATTTAATGTTGAATAAAATTCAGGAAAAAGAAGAAGTTAAATTAATTTATCCTCATGTTAATTTTGATTTTATTCCATTTATCTATTATCTAAGAAACATAAGAGAAAAGCTAATTCTCTATTTACAGATAAATAAATTCAACTCAGACCAAATTGATATCTTAGGAAAATTTTTGTCACTGTATGATATCGAAATTAAGCCTTTATCAGAACTTAGGTCTTCTGAAAAACAAAAAAACAAAGATCATAATAAAAGTTATAATATTATTTTATTAAATTTGACAGATTATATGCATAGTAAAATGGATACTCTGGACAGAGATAGAAATACAATTATTAATGAATTTTTTAATAATTTTTCTAAAAATACCAAAGTGTTTGCCATATTTCATAGAATGAGACAAAATGATTTCCATGATCTAAAAGGATATTGCTGATACTGGGTTACACCATTGGAATGGCTTGATAATATTCGGAAATAAACAAGAAAACATAAATCAGAAGATTAAGAAAATAAATTTGAGCTTAAATTACGCATTTAAACTCTTATGCATACTACAAGCAATTGAAGATAAGTATTGTGATATATTTATAGAAGAATAAATAAAAAGCCTTAGCTTATGCTAATCAGCATGACTTTTGAATATTCTATAATTATTATGCTTAAATGATTTTCATGCATTTATAGAAAATCAACTAAGAATTTTTAGAAACAAGATTTAGTCTTACCATGACAGATAAATTGAAGACTTTATTTCAAATATGCCTAAAAGAGATAAAATCTTGATGTATGAAAATTTTCATGCCTGATAGGAATTTATCGGGGATACAGTGAAATGTATCCCCATCTAAAACCTTTGTCACTGTGCAGTCAACTGATTCAGCATGCTTACTGCAAGAAATAAACAGAATGAAAAGAAATACTAAAAGAATTTTGTTTTTCAACTAAAACCTCTCAATAACAACAGGATTGTATTTTATTAATCCAAATTTATCAGTTGCTATAATAAAACTACCATCATCAGTTTTAGTAACATCTGTTATTAGTTTGCCCCATAGATACCGAATTTTATCTGAATTAGAACTATGAAAACTTGAATATCTAACCCAATTATCACCACCATTTGTTGTTTCATATATTTCACCGAATATATCAACAATTAAATAATGGTTTTTATTCAACTTGCGTAAAACTGCTGGTCTTTTAATTTTAGAGATAACTGTAACATCCCTTGCTCTGTCTTTTGACATCAAAACATTTAATCCATATTGAACCTTAAGTATCCTTTCATCATCGTCAATAAAATAATTTGGACTCAAACTACTATGAGCCATTGGAGTGTTTATCCAAGTTATTCCACCATCTAAAGAAATTTTATTAAATGCTTGAATAACACCACTGTTTAGATATATTTCTGCACTTCTTAACGAGTATTGTTTTGGATTATTTATAATTGTTTTTGTTGTAATTAAGTTGCCATTATAATCATATTTACCAAAAACAAATTCATATCTATTTTCACCATAATCAATATAGGAGTTAGGTATCTTTTCAACTGTATATATATAATCAGTGTCAGCAAACACACAAGGCTTATTAATAGTTTTGTTTCCTATTTTACACACTCCTTTGGTTAATATTATATTGTGTATCTCGGCAATATCTTTTACTGCTGATGAATAAACAAGATTACCATTTTTCCCTGTTTCAAATACGCTGTTGCAAAGAGACAAATCATTTGAATATGATTTGTTATCAATTAAGGAAAATAAACTATATTTCTTATGACATTTATAGTAGTCTACTATTCTAGAAACTATTGGTCTGTTATTGTCAATTAAAACATATTTACCATTAGAAGTTACTCTTGCTACACTTGATGGGAAATTTACTCGAACAAGATTTTGCAGTGAATCATCGTTAGACTTAAAAATTACATGTTGATTATAAATAGCTGAATACGAATATCTATTAATAATATAAATTTCATCCTTATTAACAGTAACAGCACCTATAAAATGACCAGGTTCTTTATATTCAAATATTCTTTTGAAAGTTATACCACCATTATCACTACAGTCTATAAAGTTGAGTTGAAATACAAACAGTTTGTTATTATGAATAAAAATTGCATTGTAATATGAAGTATAATTCACTTTTTTGAAACTCATACCACCATCGTTTGACAAATATAAATTACCACCATAACTAATAAAAATGTTGTTTGGGTTTTTTGCATCTTGAGAAAAATGAGAAAAACCACCATATACACTCTTTACTTCATTCATATTTTCAAATTTTGAAGTGTAATATTCATTTGTCCTAAGATTATAAACAACAACATAATAAACCAAAGAGTTAAAAAGTGATTTTTCTCTAAATCTTGCACTTGATAAATAGATTTTGTAAGGATCGTTGATATCAGCATAAGCATTAGTAAAGGATACTATATCTCTACTTACTTGCGATGGTATAAATGTTCTGCCATAATCAGTAGAATACAAAATATTGCCATTAACACGGCAATACACAAAATTAGGATGATTTTTGGCAAAAAAACAGTGGCTACCAATTTTTGTGTCATACCATGTCTTTCCATAATCCCAACTTATTTTTCCTTTATAAACAATAATTGACGCATCAGAATTGGTCATAAGAGGTGGAGCAACATGAGACGAATAATTATGTTCTTCAACCAAAAAAATAGGTTTCCAAGTATTTCCACCATCATAAGAAATTGAAAGAACAAAATTGTCACCAACTGGTCCATCAAGTTCTTGCAACACCATTGTTTTATTATTATCGTTAGATTTAATAATAAAATGATCTGTTGCTGTTATTCTTTTAGTATCTACAAAAGGTCCTAATGCCTCATAGTTTAATGAGTTGCTTTGCTGAAAAGTTGAAGGAGAAGAATTCTGTTGTGGCTGTGTTGGATATGAAGGATCTTGTGTTTGTGCTGGATATGAAGGTGGTGGTGATTGTTTTGGTGGTATAGTCTGATTTATTGTCTTATCAATTAATTCACTTGCTTTTTCAATAACCTTTCCCTTTAAAACATTTTCAAGGTCCTTCAGAAAAGCATAGGAATTAGTGTTAACAAGTAACAGTAAAGCAATAACCAATAAAAATGTTGCTTTTTTCATACTTGCCTCCTATTTTAGTTGTTATTTCTAAGTGTTTTTGCTTATTTCTTCTCATCGTTAGAAAAACTCCTTCTGTTAAAAATTAATTTAATTAATTGCTCTTAATAGAATTGAAACAATGTAAATCTTTTTCAGTATTTCTGATAGTGTTGTCATATCAACGAAGAAAGTCAATAAACTGTTTTATCGCCATATAGACACCTAATAAAAGACCTATTATTGATACAAATTTTAATAAAAAATCTTCCATTTATTACCCCCAAATAAGAGACAAAATGTAAACAACAGCTTTAATACCTAAACCCAACGCTATTACAGAGAAATAAAGAACTGTAGCAAGATATGTGAAACCCATTAAAAAAGAAACAACAAAGTGTAAAACTATTTTAACAATAAATGGATAACTGTCTATTTTATCACTTACTTCACCGAAATCAAATCCATAAATTAAACAAGACAAAAAAAGTAAAAACCAACCAACACCTAAAGAAAAAACAATATTGTTAAAATATGTTACACGCCAGTTGTCTTCCATAAAATAAATGAAGAAACAAAAAAGAGATACACCAAGACATATAAGAGAAGTTGTGTTAAAAAAATTTTTTAAAAATTGCATTTTTTACTCCTTTTCATACTTCATTATACTAAATAGAGTTCAATACAGGCTTATCTACTACTTTTAAAATTTTAATGTTCTCAGCCATATCTTCAACTTTTCTATTTTATTACTGCTACTATCTCAAAATAAAAGTCACATATCGCACCTAATATAACTAAACAATTTCCTATAAAATCTATTTTTCTTTGTGTATTTTCAGAAATTAAAGTTAAAATAAAAAAAACTAACCAAAAAAGACCTGTATTAAATGCAACGTTGGAAAAATACTTTAAATGACTCCTAACACTCTCTTCCATAAAATAATTAGCAAAACAAATAATAGAAAAGCCCAACATAAAATACTTAACCGATTTTGGATAGTTTCCATATAGGAAGGTACGCCCATTAAAATATTTGCAAGCCCTAAGTAAACATTTCCTAACTTAAACATAGATAACTTTTGCTTACCTCCTTTCTAATTATTTTATTATTTTTCGTTTTTTTCTGTTGTTTGTTCTTCTTCAGTTTTTTTAACTTTAGATCTGCATTTACATCCTTGTTTAATTAAATTTTCAAGTGAATTTCCTGCAGGAACTAAATTAGGTCTGCCTGATAAAATTTCCAAAGGAACTAACAATA
>JAWCDI010000006.1:0-18061 GCA_044343505.1 Candidatus Aenigmatarchaeota archaeon
CACTCGCTCCCAAAATTTGTAAATATTGACCATTAATGCTTCTTGCAGCTTCATAAACTATATCTCCAAACAAACTTACTATTCCCAAGATCAATATGAACTTTAAAGCTCTCGTCTTTAAATTTTCAGACATCAGCTCTTATGTTAAATTATCACTTACCATTTTAATAAAAAAACGAAATAATTTATTGATAGGATGAAAAAATCGACCGAAAATATTTTTAGACCAAATGATATCAGAGGTGTATACGGCAAAGACTTGACTGAAGAAGTGGCGGAAAAGATCGGAAAAGCTTTTGGCACTATTTTGGGAATGGGGAAGAGTGTAGTTGTGGGTAGGGACGTGAGGTTGAGTAGTAAGAGTTTGAGGGACTCTTTGGTCGAAGGACTGACTTCTGTTGGTTGTGATGTTGTAGATATAGGAATGGTACCTACACCAACTTTCTACTTCTCCCTTTATTCTTTCGGATTCGACGGCGGTATAATGATAACTGCTTCACATAATCCGCCAGAATGGAACGGTTTCCACGTTTACGAAAAAATGGAATCTATAACTGTTGGGGAAAAAATAGAAGAGATGAAGAAAATCATTTCAGAAGAAAAATTCGCTAAAGCCAAAGCTGAAGGAAAAATTTCAAAACTTGACATCTTGAAAGAATATATCAATTTCCTTTCTTCAAATTTTGAAATTCGTGGAAAATTTAAAATAGTTGTTGATTGTTCTAACGGTTGTGCTGCCATATTAATAAAAAAACTCCTCAAAAAACTTGGTCAAAAAGTTTTCCTACTGAATCATAAAATCGATGGCAATTTTCCCGCCCATGGACCAGAAGTGAAAGAAGAGAATTCTGCAAGATTGAAAGGAGAAATCAAAAGAGTTGGGGCGGATTTAGGAGTTGGTTATGATGGTGATGCTGATAGGGTAATTTTCTTCGATGAAAAAAGTAGAATGCTTCATGGAGATAGAGCAGCTCTGCTTTTCTTGGAAGATTTGTTCGAGAGAAAAAGAAATCCGAGGATTTTGAACGAAGTGAGTTGTTCTTCTGCTATAGAAGAATACATAAAGAGAAGGGGTGGACTTTTGAAAACGAGTAGGAGGGGACATGCTTTCATTCAAATCCTAATGAGGAAAGAGGATATGGACTTCGGTTTTGAGAGCAGTTCACATTTCTACTTCAAAGAACTCAAAGGTTTCGACGATGCTTTTTTCGCTACTTTGAAAGCTTGTGAGATAATCCATAAAACAGGGAAAAAATTTTCTGAAATTGTCGATGTAGTTCCGTGGTATCCTCGTAAAGAAAAAGCTGTAAAATGTAAAGATGAATTCAAACTAAAAGTTGTGGAAAATGTTAAAAAAGAAATAGTTAAAGAAAAATTGAAGTTTGATGGAAAGGATGGTGTGAAAGTTTTCTTGAAGGATGGTTGGTTTTTGATAAGAGCTTCTATCACAGAACCTTTAATAAGGATTAGCGCCGAAGCCAAAGATGGTAAAAAACTTGAAAAAATATTCAAATTCGCTGAAAATTTGTTGAAAAGAGGAATGTATAAATATAAGCTTGAACAAAAATAAAAGAGAGTTTATGATAATCCCGGTAAGATGCTTCACTTGTGGAAAGCCGATAGGCCATTTGTGGGAAGAATTTAAGAAAAGGAGAGAAGGCGGGGAAGATCCTGGAAAAATTTTAGATGAACTAGGTTTGAAAAGGTATTGTTGTAGACAAGTCTTTTTAGGCCATGTTGATCTGTTGAAAGAAGTTGATAAATTCAAACCATAAACTTTTTAATGATGAAACAGAAAATTATATTTACATACCGGTGGTAAAATTCTTGAAGATGATAGGATGATATGGCCAATTGACAGATTAACAAGGTTCGAATTCGCGAGGATATTGGGAGCGAGAGCTTTGCAGATTTCATTAGGTGCACCTGTTTTAGTCAAAACGAATGCTATTGATCCGATAGAAATAGCTAAAGCTGAGTTTAAGGAGAAGATTGTACCGATAACTGTTAAGAGAAAATTGCCGAGCGGAGATGAAATGGTGATAGACATAAAAAAAGCTATGGAGAATTGGATAATAGATCACAAAGGAAATATTTAGAAATAGGAAGTAAGCCTCATGTTTTTTTCTTGTACTTTAAGCTTGAAGAATGGTAAAAGTGGTTTAATCCTTTGCATGAAAAAAGTTTTATAAGCATCTGTATTTATCCTACTCTCAGGTATATCTGAAAAATCTATTCCTTTTTCCGTTATGAAGAAATCTATGAAACCTTTCGGGTATTCACCATGGATTTTTCTATATTCTTGGAAAGCTTTCTCCATGATTTTCAATTTCACGGTTTCTTTCTTGTATTCGTATGGTTTTTTATGTAACCTACCACTGAACTTGTACCATCTCAACGGATATCTCAACTCTCCTATATTCTCCATCTCCCTTTCAAATTCTGAACGCGCTTCTTCAACACCGTATTTCACGAGAATATTCAAAACATTCTTGAAAGCTTCCCTCACAACCATCGGATCAGTCCTGCTAGTCCCCCTGAAACCTATTTTCACAATTCTCCCACTTTCGGTAGCTATAGCTTGATTTTTGTTCAATGGTATGAAAATGTCTTTGTGTTTATTGTAAGCCGCTAATAAGAATTCATATTTTTCATCCAATTTTTCTATAAATTCTTTTGTTTCTTGCTCTGTGCCTGAAACAAAAATCCTCGATTCAAAAGGTGAAAAGTAAATTATTTCACAACCCCCAAATTTTTCTTCTTTTAATCCTGAATAAAGTTTATTCAAGTTTGTTAAGATTTTGCTAGAAATGTTCTCATCCGTGAAGATCTTCCTACCGAAAAGTAAGTATGCGCTAGCACAATTCATGATGAAAGAGAATGGATCGAATATTATGTTTTTTCCACTAACTTCGTCAACACCATAAACTTCTAAACCACCCTTCAACCCAATCAATCTTTTTAACACTAACGGTACATAATCACCAAACATTTCTTCATTTTTCAAAACTATTTCTGGGACAAATCCGTAAAAAGGATAAATCCACCTTCCTTCATACCTCTCGCCGAATCTTTCAGTTAGTATTTTCTTGTTGGATTTTATTATCCTTTCCTTCTTCTTTTTAAGTGAAGTGTAAGAGTTGGTGATCTTGGGGAAGACCTTGTTCGAAACCAGTTCTGAAGTAAAAATAGCTTCACCTATCTCTTCGGGAACTTTCATGAAAGTTGTTTCCAGATCTATGCAATACAACATTGGCAATATGATAAAACCACAATCGAACAAAAGAAATTCAGCTAGTTTCAAGTGAGCAAGTGCATCTTGAGAATTGTGGACAACTGTCTCCAATATTTCTTTTTTCAACCTCTCCAAATCTGTTTTCTCACTTATTTTTCCATATATCTTGAACTTTTCATAATCCGTTTTCTGTACAGTTTCTTTATCGCCTAAAAAGAACTCCAAATTTTCTTCTAAACTCCTTTTTTCTGGATGAGAGAATTTACAAGCGTAAAGCGAATCCACAGAAGGCAGGATTCCCTCCGAAGTTATGACATCAAGTGGTTTAACTGGTCTGTAATGTATTTTCACACCGAATTTATCAACCGGTCTTTTTTTAGTTGAAGGGAATATATTATAATCTTTATGTTTTTCTAATATCGAAGAACCGTGAATTATTTCTAAATCGCCTTTCTTCCTTTCCTCATAAATTTTCTCTACAAATTTTCTTTGATCAGGAACTACTTCAATTTCTACACCATACGGCTTCAACAATCTCTCAAATTCCTTCTCAAGCGCTTTGTTTGGATTTACTATAAAAGTTTTTGAAAAGTTATCCGTTGTCCTAGCTGTGCCAAGTACCAACTTGTCTCCATAACTCTCATAATCTACCGTGAACAAAACTAGATTTTTCCTCAATTCCATGACTTTTTCTTTTACATCTTCTTTATTCTTCGGGAATTCTTGGGTTAAATCGACCAAATTTAAAACACCATCCCTTTCCTCATAATTCAACTCTGTTTTCAAGAAATAGCCGAATTTTTTCGAAAAGTTGTAATCTTCCATTTTTGACAAGAAGTGATCTTGTTCTTTGAAACTTGAAATTTTATCTTCAATACCAACAACGCCTTGAAAAGTTTTGAGCCTTAACTCTAAATTTTCCATTTCACATTCTTCATTTAAAGTTAGTGAAATCAAAGTGACTTTTTTCGGGTTCAAACTATCGTAAATCACATCATCGAAGATCTTAACTTCAAAATCTCCCAATTCTTTTATCCTTTCCAAGACTTCTTCCTTCTTTTCAGGATACACGAAAACTCTGAGTTTTTTCTCGATTTTTTCTTCAACGAGAATTGGTTCATTTTCATGCTTGAAGTAATAAAAAGCTTTGTTACCCCTTCTAACAAAACCTATTGGTCCGATTGCTTTTACATTTTTCATAATTCTACAGCAAGGTTTTAAATATTTAAACTCTTCTTGGATTTTTATGAAAGTACTGCATTTCACTTCGAGTAGGAGATTTATAAGAAACTTGATGGAAGTTGATAAGAATTACACCGTTTCGCTGGTGGAAGATGCCTTTTACAGGAATTACGAAAGGGAGCTCGCTTTGACTACTTTGAAATTCTTGGAGGAAGAATTGTACCCAAGAAAAGAAAAAGTTGAATTCCTGAGAGATTTGAGGAAAAATTTGGATAAATTCGAGTACCCGGATAAAATTTTTGTAGTCTACACAGAACCTTATTTTCCTTACAATTTTTACTTCAGAAAAGAAGGAGATAGGATAGTTCAAAGGGAAAATTTACTCGGAATCCCTTTAAAAAGTATTGAACTCATACCAAAAACTTCAAGGGATTTGTATTCAAAAGTTAACCCAGCTATCGATATAATATCGAAGATAATAAACTCTTACAAGTTTAGGGACAAATCCTTGAGTTTCTTGAGTATGATAACTTTGGTCACACCAATAGGTTTTGTTCCTTTCAATCCAATAAACTTAGAACCTTTCATAAACTTCAACAGCTTTTCAGTTCCTGATATCACAGATTATCAAGTTGTAGAGAGGTTAACGAGATTTTTAAGATTGCGTTCTGAATTAATGGGTAAAAAGCCTCCCAAGGATTCGGACTTAGAAAAAAAAGCTTTCGATTTTTATTATAAGGGTAAGGAAAGGGAGATGAGTTGGGGTGAAGTCGAGAAGATTTGTATTAAGCTCAATAATCAACATTTCATAAATGAAGCGAAAAAATTCATAGAGAAGAATTTGAAACAAAAACCGATTCTTTTCCTCACAGGTAAAAGTTTTTCCAAAAATCTGAGGAAAGTTCTAGAACATTACAGAATTTACGATCCTGAACTTGATGTAGTTAAAGAATTCTTGAACAACAACTTTGGAGATAAAGAGTATATGAGCTGGGGTCTAGGTACTTCAAGACTTATAGGTAGGTACATAACCGATTCAAGAGGTGTGAGAAAATTTTTACCGGGGAAGTTGGAAAAAATTATAAAAGATAAGTTTGGTTTTGAGAAATTCGATTTAGTTTACAATTCTTCCCTTCTTGAAGAACCTTTAAGGGAAAGGAAGTTACAAAAATTTTTCGACATTTGGTTTGATGAAGATCATGAAAAGATTTATTGTAAACCTGTGGAATGTAGAAGGGGTGGGATATTTTTAGATTTCAACGATGAAAGTTTGTGTACGTTAGAGAGATATGAAAAATGGAAAAAAGGAGTGAAAGAAGAAAATTGGAAAAATTTGGAGAATTTTGTGAAATTGACCAACAAAATACAACAATGGACAGGAATAATACAAGCGATTCAGATGAAGATAGAGGAAGAAATGTATCCTTTTGAAAAGATTAGGGAAAGGTCTTTACATGAAAGTTGTGACTACCATTTCAGCGATTTCGGAAGGACACCTGTAGAAAATGTTTTGAGAGATTTGGGTTTTAGGGAGGAAATTGAGAGAGAAGTGGTAACAACGGCTCAGGGGATAAGAGCCACACTTCAAGAACTTTCTGAAATTGGTAACCTTATACATGACGTGAGAAGATCCTGTAGTTTGAGTAAACATGATTTCAAAAAATTCACAGAAGTTCCACTATCGCTAAAACTTGAATCTCCAGAATACGGAGATTTCAGGATAGAAGGAAGGGCTGATATAGTTTTGGTTACAGAAGGGGGAAAAGTTCATGTTTGTGATACTAAGCTCGGTGCACCGTTTTCTCCACCGGTTGGACATGTTTATCAAGTTCTAGCAGCAAGTCTTGCTCTCCATCAAGATTATGGCTTTAATTTTGATACGGGGAGCAATTACTATCACACAAACGTTTTCAAAGAAGGGATGATTTTCATCCATTATTTTCCCGAAGAGAGAGTAAAGATTCTATCAAGCGACATGATACAAGAAGTTCATGATTACTTACAGATGAAAGATAATCCAAAAACTATACCCAGATATTTCAAAAAATATCAACAAAAAATGAAAGATCCTGAAAAGATGAAGAGGATGGTGGAAGATAAACTTGGCTTAAAAATCTAACATCACATCCTTTCCAAAGGTTCGATACCTATCAGTTTAAGTGCATTTCCCAAAACAACTTTTGTAGCTTTAACTAAAGTTAGCCTGAAGTTCTTCCTTTCCTCTGAACCAGCTTTCAAGACAGGATTAGTTTCATAAAATTTGTCGAAAAGTGTGGCAAGCTCAAAAGCATAATTGCATATGTAATGTGGTTTTAAATCTTCACCAGCTTTTTCAACCACATCATCAAACTTCATCAAACACTTCACCAATTCCTTCTCACCTTCACTTAATTCTTTAAAAGAAAATCTAGCTTTCCATTTTCCGGCTTTCCTCAATATACCAGCACATCTCGTGTGTGCGTATTGTAAATAAGGTCCTGTATCACCTTCAAATTTCAACATCTTATTCCAATCAAAAGTTATGTTTTTTTCTGGTTCTATCTTAACGATAGCATACTTCAAAGCCCCTATCCCTATTTCTCTCGCTAATTTCCTTTTCTTTCTCTCACCCATCCCTAAATTCCTTTTCTTAACTTCCTCATAAGCTAACTCACATATTTTCTCCACAACTTCATCGAGCATGACAGCTTTTCCTTCCCTTGAAGACATCTTTCCTTCAGGCAACTTCACGAGCTCAAAGGAAAAATGTTTACACCCTTTAACCCATTCGTATCCAAACATCTCTAAAATTTTGAAAAGTTGTTTGAAATGTAGGGTTTGTTCTGAAGAAACAACCCAAATGTGCTTGTCTAGCTTGTACTTCTTAAATCTTTGAACCGTCATTCCAAGGTCGCTGGTTATGTACAAACCTGTGGAATCGGATCTAAGTAGGATTGTATCCGGCAAACCGAATTTTTCCAATCTCGACAGAACAGCACCATCTTCGGTTTTTATCATTATCCCCTTTTTCACACCTTCTTCAACCATTTTTTTCCCAAATTCCCTGAAATCGCTCTCGTAGAAGTAAACATCAAACTTTATTCCAAGCTTCCTGTAAGTTTCTTCAAAACCTTTCACACACCATCTCACGATTTTCTTCCAAATTTTAACCAATTTTTCATCTTTCCCTTCTTCAATTTTCCTCAATATTTCCCTAGCTTTTTCTTCCAAGGTTATGTCCTTCTTCGCTTCTTCATGAAACTTCACGTACAGCTTCCACAACCAAAAATCTGGCTTTCCGATCGGCTTCTCACCATTAGCCCACAGCACGTAAGCTGTTAGAAGCTTAGCAACTTGAAGTCCTGTATCGTTCATCAAATTAGCTTTTATAACTTTGTAGCCCGAGTACTCAAGTATCCTTGATAAAGAATCTCCGAGAAAAGTACCCCTAGCATGACCTATGTGCATCGAATGCACCGGATTGGGTTGAGAAAATTCCACCATAATCCTCCCTTTTTTCCTAATTTTTTTCCCTTTCAAAATTTCTTTTAAAACTATTTCTGAAACTTTGCTCCAATCGAAGAAAAAATTCACATAACCATTTCTCTGCTCAACTTTTTTCACAAAATAACTTTTTTGAGATTTAATCTTCTCCACAATTCCATTCGCTATTTCAATAGGACTTCTCTTCTCTTTTTTTGCCAGCTCGAAGCAAGGAAAAGCCAAGTCTCCAAATTCTTTTTCTTTGGGAATTTCAAGCTTAGCTTCTTTTATACCAGCCTTTTCGAGTAATTTTAAAACTTCTTCTTCAAGCATATAATCAAAATATCTTGTTTTGTACAAAAATATATAGGCTGATTTAATTCCTGCATGGAGCATTTATCCTGTGAATTTTTAGAACTATGTGGAAAAACATTTTGAGTCTACTCCAATTAAATTCAAGTTTTAAAGTATTCGAATTCACTTCAAAAACTCTTCAAGAATAAGAATTTAAATTTAAACACGAATTTTTAAATTTGGTGAGGAAATGGAAAGAATAAAAACTGGAATTAAGGGTTTTGATGAACTCATAGAAGGAGGTTTCCCGAAAGGTTCGATAGTTTTAATCACCGGAGTGCCTGGGAGTGGAAAAACGATTTTTTGCCTTCAAACGGCGAGGAATCTGGCCAGTGATGGAAAAAAGGTTTTGTACATAACCATAGATGGAGAACTTCCAGAGAATCTTGAAGAACAGTGTGAATTACTTGGAATTAGCGTTAAACCTTTAATTAAAAAGAAGCGATTGATTTTTGTAGAATTGAAAAGTATGCGTGATTTCAAAGATTCTATTAAAAAGTACGTCAAGCAAGGCTTTTCGTGTGTAATTTTGGATTCTTTATCCGGAGCTCTACCAAGATTTTATGGGCCAGAAGAAATTTCTAAGTACTTGTTATTCAAGGAAGTAACGATAATGGGTGTTTTCGACCCAAATTTTGCCCTAAGAAGTATGATCTCAGATATCTTCGAGTTTTTAAGGAGTTTGAAGTTAGATTTGAGTTTAGTGGTTACCGATAGGGTAGAGGGAGAAACTGGTTTATCAAGAGATAGCATAAGCGAATTTATTGCGGATGGTATAGTCGACTTCGAAACTCTAGGAATAGGTGGGGCTTTTAACAGAAGCTTGAGGATTTTGAAATTAAGGAAGAGTAAACATTATTGTGAACCAGTAACTTTTGAAATAGGGAAAGGTGGGATAAAAATAACTGGAAGAAAAATCGAAGAAATCGCTAAAGAATTTTAAAAAACGGGGATTCTTTAAATGAGCCGATTATTAGAAAAGTTTAACGAAGATTGGGTAAACGGTTTGTTTAGACCTTATTCCGAAATTGTGGAACAGCAAAGTAAAATGCTCTTTGAGATAACGGAAAAAGCACAAAAAAGTCCGATATATGGGGATAGTGTTAAAATCATAGAAGATGTTGAAAGGATAAATGAGTTACCTTTAACATTTTATGATGATATAGATTCAAAAATAAGAAGATGGGGGTTAGAAGCTTGTTTATTGAAACCCCCTTATATCGAGGCACACACAGCAGGTACCACTGGAATTCCAAAAAAAATTTATTACGCAGAAGAAGATATTGATAGAATTTCTTTTTTGACTGAAAGAATTTTTCATCTCCTTAATTTACGTAAAGGAGATATTATATGGAGCTTAGGTGCTCCACCACCTTACATCTCCGGTCATATGTGTGAATTCTTTAATAGAGCGGGTTATAAAGCTGTAAATACTTACATCACTAAACCCCAAGACCTGATAAATGGGCTCAAAAAAGTATCTAAAAGCGAAGAAGATTTCAAAGGAATGATCGGGTTTCCTGGAACAGCTTTAACGGTTGCAAAAATTATAGACAATCCTGATAATTTTAAGAAAACTGTGGTAGAAAAGATGAGAAAAAAATTTGGAATGTTTGGTGATATTCTTTCTTCATTATACTTACATGGATTGGAATTCGAAAGACTTGATGAAATTATGAAAAACGTTAAAGTTATGCTTTTAGGAGGAGAGCCTGTAGATCCTTATAGAGAAAAACTAAAATTGTTTTACACCAACGCAAAAATTTTTGAAGTGTATGGATCTACTGAAGTCCTCTTAGGAATGGTACAACTTTCAGAAAACGGAAATTTAAACCCCCTTTTAAATTGGTTTATCCCTGAAATAGCAAAGCCAGAAGATATCAGAAGGGCTAAGAAAAATCCGAATTATCATGTAGAAGCGATTCCTTGGTGGGAATGGTACGACGGACTTAGAGGAGAACTTATAATTACAAGAGATGGTGGATGTCTACCATTGATTAGGTATCCCACCGGTGATTTAGTAGAAGTGGTAAGTAGTAAAAAAACTTTACCGATTAGATTATCCACAGAAGTAAGCCATGTTACTCTTCCAGAAGTTAGAGTCTTAGGTAGATCTATAGAAATTCTACCATCCGATGCTTCGGAAGATGAGATGTTAATTTTTTCTGTCGCAAGAGTTTATCCTAGCGAAATTAAAGCAAAACTCAATAGTATTCCACAGTTAAAAATGAGACATTTTATCCTCAATATTTATCGACCCACTCCTCAAAGGCCATTTCCACGATGGGAGTTGAAAATAATCCCTGAGGAAAAAATTACTGAAAAAGAAAAAATCATACACATGGTTATGGAAAAGTTAAAAGAAACGGAATTAAAACAAACTTTAGATACTTTTTCTCTCACATATCCTATGGAAAAATTGTTTCAAGTTGAAATAACAGAACCTGAAAATTATGAAGAAATAGAAAAAGAGATTATGGAAAAAATATCTAGAAAAATGCCGCTTGGCCAAGTTAAACCTAAACATATAAATTTTATCACTCAAGAGGTGAATAAAAATGGGTAACGACATAGACGTTTCTCAACATTTCTTAAAAATGATAAGGACAGGGCAGTTTAAAGTGGAAAAAGATGGTAGAATAATTTCCCAAGGTGTACAAATGATAATGATACCAGCACTTACTTTTTCTAAAATCCATAAAGATGTACCACCTAAATTATTATATAAGTTTGGAGAATATCAAGCGAAGAAAGGAATAGAGCTTCATTCTAAATTTTTTGGACTTTCATTGGTTAAAGTGGCGATTAAATTCTCGGAAAAGTTACTAGAAAAAACTTTAGATTTCATAGGTAAGTCCTGGATGGCAGACGGGTATGGAATCTTCAAAGTAGAAAAGTTTGACTGGGAAAAAAGGGTAATTATTATCTCTAACTATGTTAATCCCATAGCGCGTTGCTATCTAAGAGATTTTGGAAAATCAAAAAGACCTATTGATTATTATATCTCTGGTTTATTTGGAGGGGGGCTCTCCATCCTTTTAAAGAGAAAAGTCAAATGTGTGGAAGAAAAATGCATAGCTTGTGGAGACCCTGCTTGTGTTTTTGTTATAAGGTGGTAAATCAACTAAAACTATTAAAAACTTAGTTTTAAGCTAAATTATAGTGGGAAAATGAATAAAATAGCTTGGGGATTTTATGCGATATCCTATGACAAGACAAAAAGATTTCTGCCGTATAAAGAAATGATTGAAGATGTTTATAGAGAGTTGGATGTAAAGCCGAATGGAGTTTATCTTGATGCTGGTTGTGGTACTGGGGAATTATTAAAAAGGTTAAAAAATGGGGAAAATCCAAAAGTTTACGGTGTAGATTTTTCTATTTTAATGTTAAAAATAGCGTATAAAAAGTTAGAAAATAGAGAAAATGTATTTCTGGGTTACGGGGATTTGAACGAAAATCTCAAGTTTAAACCAAATTTTTTTGATGGTATAGCTTGTATTCATGTATTGTCTGCAATTGAAAATCCTAGATTGCTGCTTAAAGAGTTCTACAGAATTTTAAAACCTGAGGGAAAATTAGTGGTTTGTGACCTGAAAAAAGGCTTCTCTTACAAACCACTGATAAATAGTTTTAAGGCATCCATTCATAACGAGAGATTTAAAGGTTTGGAATTAATCTTTCACTTTCCTATATTAGGATTATTTAATATTTTGCAAGATTTAGAAATGAAAAAGAGGGGAAAAGATTTTTTCACGAAAGAGATGCTAGAAAACCTATTTAAAGATGTGGGTTTTTCTGTCACAAAAATTAAAGAAACTTATTCTTCTCAAAGTATCTTGATTTCGGGTAAGAAAAATAAGTAAAATACGCATCTCGGAAAAAACTGTAACTGTATCTTTGGTGTAACAAATCTTTAACTCACACCTCAACTTATTTTTATTGGAATTCTCGCTGTTTGTTGTATTTTTGTAAAGATAGTGACTTTCTTCGAATGGATATTCTAAAATAAATTGTTTTAAATTCAGGCAAGCATCATAATTTTATGGAAAAGGAAGTAAAAGATTTCAACTTGAAAGAGAACAGCTCGATTGAAGAAATAGTAAAGCAAATGATCGAAGCCGGTGGCTTTACCGCTAAAAATTTTGGTCTTGGAGTTGAAATTCTCGAAAAAATGATTAAAGAAAAGGAATGTATAAAATTCCTTTCTTTCCCAGCTTGCATAATAGCAACTGGTACAAGAGGTATAATAAGGGATTTTGTTAAGAGAAAATGGTTTGATGTAATAATAACAACTTGTGGAACTTTAGATCATGATTTGGCAAGAAGTTTCAAGAAATATTATCATGGCAGCTTTGATGCTGATGACAAAGAGCTTCACAAAAAAGGAATTCACAGGTTAGGAAATGTTTTCGTGCCGATGGAATCTTATGGAATGATAATTGAAGAAAAAATGAAAGAATTTTTAAAAGGAATCTATTCAGAGAAAAAAGAAATTTCAACTCATGAGCTCGTTTGGGAATTGGGTAAAAGGATTGGGAAAGAAGATTCAATCCTTTATTGGTGTTGGAAGAACAAGATTCCTGTGATAGTGCCAGGAATAACGGATGGTGCACTTGGCTATCAGATATGGCAATTTTGGCAAGAGCACAAAGATTTCAAGATAAATGATTTGTTAGATGAGCAACTTTTAAGCGATATCGTGTGGAAAGCAAAAAAAACAGGAGCTTTAGTTATAGGAGGGGGAATTTCCAAGCATCATGTCATATGGTGGAATCAGTTTAAGAAAGGTTTGGATTATGCAGTCTACATAACAACAGCAATCGAATGGGATGGTAGCTTGAGTGGGGCAAGGACAAGGGAAGCAATTTCATGGGGTAAAATTAAAGAAGATGCGAAACATGTAACAATAGAAGGTGATGCTACTCTCCTCCTTCCAATAATCTTCAAAGCTCTTTTGGAAAAGTTAAACCAATCCTAAATTCTTCAAACCTTCAACTATTTTTTCGACAACTTCTTCAGGAGGCTTGTTCATCCAAACTTCTACGAAAGGAACTTTTTTCTCCCTGTAATACTTTATCACAGGCAAAGACTGTTTTCTGTAAACTTCAAGTCTCTCTTTCACCGTTTCCAGATTGTCATCTTTCCTTTGAATTAAAGGAGATCCGCATTTATCGCATACCATATCTTTTTTAGGAAGAAGTGGTGGTAAGGTGTAATCTATTCCATCGATATTTCTCCTTATATCAGCTACGTTGTAATTTCCATCGCATTTTGGATTGGAGCAAATCCTCCTACCAGAAATTTTTTCTATCAATATTTCATCGTGACAATTTATCAATATCACAGCATCTATCTTGGTGATCTTTTCCAATTCTTCAGCTTGCTTCACAGTTCTTGGAAAGCCATCTAGTATGAAATTATCCTTATTTTCCAATTCTTTTTTAATCACTTCCATCACAATTTCATCAGGAACCAATTCTCCTTTTGAAATGTAGCTTTCAACCATTTTCCCCAAAACGTTACCTTCTTTAATAGCAGCTCTGAAAATATCTCCGGTTGCTATCTTCTCTACACCAAATTTTTCTTTTAGCCTGGAAGAGTAAGTTCCCTTTCCAGAGCCTGGTGGACCGAATATTATTAACTTCATTTTTTCATCACCTCTATCAACTTAATTATCTCTTTTGCTCCTTTTATCGCTTGCTCGAAAGGCTTTTTTTCTTTAAACCTCAAGTTTATTATTTTCACAGGACACTCGAACTGGCTAGCAACATCGAAAGCAACATTCCTGTTAACGATTTGATGCTCTTCTATAGCATCTAAACTCTCTAAATCCCTTTTCCTACTTTTGTCTAAAATCCTTCTTTTCAACACATCTCTTGGATTAAACTCCAACAGAATTATCAAGTCTGGCTTCATTATCCTCATAGTTCTTTCGGACAAAGCATGGAAATAGCCGTAAGGTGTTTTTATGGTTATGTGAGTATTCACCAACAAAATTTTTGCTTTGATCTTCGCTATCCTCCTTGCCACATTTTCTTGAATAATCCTCTGTTGCTCTATGGTAAGTTTTTTTCTCAAATCATCTCTATTTTTTATACCGTAAACTCTCGAGGCTATTTCTAAGAAGATGTCGCCTGCTGTTACCACTTTAACTTCAGGTAATTTTTTCTTCACGTATTCCAAAACAGTGCTCTTTCCTCCACCTGGTACAGCCGTTACTAGTATTTTCATTTAACCTTAAATTATTTTATATCGAGTTAGATATTAATTGTAAAAGCTGGCGTAGTTTAGCCTGGCTAAAAGCTTAGCATACACTTAACAGGTGCATGCGGCGCTCATAATAAAATGAGCTTTGATGAAAGATGATAAGAAACGCCGAGAACGCGGGTTCAAATCCCGCCGCCAGCATTTGAAATTTATATTTAAAAATTTGAGAGAATTATTTAAAGTGATAAAATGGTGGAACTAACGCAAGATGAAGCAAAAGTAGTAGAGGCTATGAAATCTTTGAAAGCGGTAGCTGAAGATAAAGTAAAAGATGCTGATCAAATAGCTAAAGCTGCGATGATGCCAAAAGGTAAAGTAGCAAACATACTTTTGAGCTTAGTCAACAAGAAAGTTGTCAAGAGAGTTGCGAGAGAAAAAGCTGCCGGCTACTATTTGCTTCAACCTTGACAAGATTTGATTTTTCATAGGAGTTTGTTTAGTGATATTTCCATTTTTTAAGTTTTAAAGAAGGTTAAAATTTTTTCGAAGGCCAAGGCCGGGATTCGAACCCGGGCTAAGGGCTCCACAGGCCCTTGTGCTAACCGCTACACTACCTTGGCCATCAATAAAATTCTGTTTCCGCTTCTTCTAATGCTTTTCTCACCATTTCCTCAACTTTCAATTTTTTCTCCAACTTTTTTACAAGCTCAAGATTCCCTGCAGCACTAGCATGTTTTGGTGTGAATAAAGTACAACAATCTTCTTGAGGCTTGATAGAAATTTCGTAAGTTCCGATTTTTTTCGCCAACTTTACTATTTCTTCTTTGTCCATTCCTATCAATGGTCTAAGGATTGGTAAACTAGTTACCTCTTCTATTATCCTTAAATTCCTCAAAGTTTGCGAGCTTACTTGAGCTAAACTTTCCCCAGTCACTATTCCTTCACAACCTTCTCTCCTAGCTATTTCCTCAGCAATCCTCAACATCATCCTTCTGTATATCAATATCCTATACTTAGCTTCTACCAAAGTTTTCACTTTCATCTGAATTTTGTGGAAAGGTATGAAATGTATTTTGAGATGAGGTTGGAAATTCAAAAAAATTTTCGCTAGTTCTCTAACTTTTTCTATACTTGAGTTCGAAACTAGTGGAAAACTGTGGAAATGTATCCAAACATTTTCGCTTCCACGCTTGGCTATCAAATAGCTTGCTACTGGAGAATCTATTCCTCCAGAAATCAAAGCCAGGGTTTTTCCTCCTGTACCTACAGGCAAACCTCCTTTACCTTTTTTCTTATTGAAATAGATGAACCATCCAGCTTTTCTTGCTTCCAAGAACAATTCGACATCGGGCTTTTCCAGATCAACTTTTCTATCTATTTTCTCAGCTACCTTTTTGATTATCTCTTCACTACTTTTTTCCAAATTTCCCTTTTTAAGTCTTATAGCGAAAGTTTGATGTTCTTTTATCCATTTTTCGTAATTCTTTTCTACAAAATCCAATAGCTTTTCTAAACCATCTTCTAAAAAAATTGCACGAGTAAACCATGAAATCCCGAAAACGTTTTGTATTATTTTTTCAGCTTTATTTTGTTGGGTTTCAACAAAAATTCTTTCCCTCATTGGAAAAATTTTGAATTCTATGTTTTCTCTTTTCAGCGACGAAGAAATGTTTTGAACGAGTTTTTTCAGGAAAATATTCCTAACCCTTTCTGATTTAAGGAAAAGTTCACCAAATGCTATCAAGATTCCTTCCCTCATTTTTCCACTTCATTCTTTTCTTTAAACAAAACACTTAAATATACTTCTTCACATTAATTTATTTGGCTCATAGGTAGCGTTAAGCATTGATTTATCTGTACGATGAAGATGACATGCTTTTTCCAACCTATGAGAAAATTGTCCTGAAGTGAAAGAGCTTCAGGTAGGTTGATTGGTGAAACCTAGAGGTAGGGCCCGCCAATTCTGGTTGATCCCGCCAGAGGCCACTGCTATCCGGCTTCGACTAAGCCATGCGAGTCGAGAGGGGAAAGCCCTCGGCGCACTGCTCCGTAATACGCAGTCAACCTACCCTTAGCTGGGGAATAATCTCGGGAAACTGAGGCTAATGCCCCATAGGTGCTAGGTACTGGAAGGTCCTAGCACTCAAAGCTTTTGCGGCTAAGGATGGGACTGCGGCCTATCAGCTTGTTGTGGAGGTAACGGCTCCACAAGGCGATAACGGGTACGGGCTATGGAAGTAGGAGCCCGGAGAG
Source organism: Candidatus Aenigmatarchaeota archaeon (assembly GCA_044343505.1). GTDB lineage: Archaea > Aenigmatarchaeota > Aenigmatarchaeia > CG10238-14 > SCSR01 > JAVZGQ01. The sequence continues at coordinate 16,694 of JAWCDI010000006.1, forward strand.
AGGTAGCTAACATAACGTCAAAGAGTATGTATCTTAAGATTTTTTACCATAAGGAAAATCAAGCAAAAATTATCTTAAAAAGTTGGCTACCTCCCGGAAATGGACTCTGAGACATGAGTCCAGGTACTACGGTACGCAGCAGGCGCGAAACCTTCTCAATGCTCGAAAGAGCGAAGAGGGAAGCCGGAGTGCCCTTGCTCTGCAAGGGCTTTTGTCGTCTGAAAAAAGGACGACGAATAAGGGGTGGGTAAGACGGGTGCCAGCCGCCGCGGTAATACCCGCGCCCCGAGTGGTGGCCACGATTATTGGGCCTAAAGCGTCCGTAGCCGGTTTGGTAAGTCTCCAGTGAAATCCTCTAGCAAACTAGAGGGCGTGCTGGAGATACTGCCAAACTTGAGACCGGGAGGGGGCAGGGGTACTCCTAGGGTAGGGGTGAAATCCTGTAATCCTAGGGGGACCACCTGTGGCGAAGGCGCCTGCCTGGAACGGGTCTGACGGTGAGGGACGAAAGCTAGGGGAGCGATCGGGATTAGATTTGGTGGAAGGAGAGTATAATTTCTTTATCACTCCTTCCCCACTAAATACCCCGGTACACGAGATTGGGTATCTTCTGATCCAAGATGAAGAAAATCCCAAATTTCCCAGCTAGGATTTCCTAACTCGTGCGGGAAAGTCCTAGCCGTAAACGATGCCCGCTTGGTGTTGCAAGCTTCTCGGGAGCTTGCAGTGCCGGAGCGTAGGTGTTAAGCGGGCCGCCTGGGGAGTACGCCCGCAAGGGTGAAACTTAAGGGAATTGGCGGGGGAGCACACAAGGGGTGGGCGTTGCGGTTCAATTGGATTCAACGCCGGGAAAGGATAACATCAGTTAAGCGTAAATATCAGATATAGAACTTTACTGGTTGCGATATTTTGGTTGTTTACGATGAAGTTTTGAATAGTAAAACACTAGCTGCAAAAATATTACTTCCGTTAATAGAGTTCGAGTTTGGTTTAATGGGAGAAGATTCTCCAACATCATTCCAAACACCCTTATCTGATGTTATCCCCCGAATCTTACCAGGGCCGACGGCAGGATGAAGGTCAGTCTGAAGGGCTTACCAGACAAGCCGAGAGGTGGTGCATGGCCATCGTCAGCTCGTACCGTGAGGCGTGCGCTTAAGTGCGTTAACGAGCGAGACCCACGCCCCATGTTGCTAACTGCTTCTCCGGAAGCAGTGCACTCATGGGGGACCGCTGGCGATAAGCCAGAGGAAGGAGTGGGCGACGGTAGACAGGTAAAAGGCTCAGAACCGGTTCATGTGAAAAAATGATCATGAACAACGCCAGAGCCTAACATGTCTTTTACCTGACCGAAGTCCGTATGCCCCG
>JAWCDI010000059.1:0-5662 GCA_044343505.1 Candidatus Aenigmatarchaeota archaeon
TACAAGTATAAGCGTTCATGTTGATGATAAAAGTTTGAATATATTCTTGCTCGCTGATGGTAAGTTAGTAGCGAAATCAATAGAAGATGAAGGGATAGCAAGTCATAGCTTTGTTAATTCAAGTGCAACTTACGAAATTAGAATTTATGGTTCTGGTATCAATTACACAGGAAGTGTAACTCTTTTGACTTTGAATTCTAGCTTGAATGAAATAGATTTTGGGACACAAAATGTTACAAACAAAACTATAACAAAAACTTTCAATTTAACTAACGAAGGGGGCATTCCTATTTACGACGTTTCACAAGATGTTGAATTATACTATGTGAAAAAGTTTGAAGGAAACGGCTCGAAGAATTTCACAGTATTTTTGCCGAATTCTTCGATAATAGGTAGAATTAAAGTAAGGCTTGTGTGGGAAGGTGAAGGGACTTACAACATTTCAGTTTACAATCCCCTTGGAGAGTTGGTTGGAAGCTCTTCTCAAAAATATGTTGGGGCTGAGATAAGTAAAGTAGAAAAAGAGGAATTTTTAAAAATCGACAATGTGGCTAAAGCTGGATGGTGGAGAATTGAAGTCGTTAACACAACAGGGCATCCAGATTATAATCTCATCATTCAGGCTTTCCTGAACGAAAGTAAATGGATATCCACAAATTTCTCAAATTATGTTAATAAAACTTTTGACGTTCTTGGGAAAGAAAACTCAACAAAAACTGTGGAAGTAAATTTAACTATACCTAATGATGCTATTAGCGGGGAGTACGAAGGATTCTTAAGTTATATCGCGGTTAATGGTGGTGAAGTCAAAATTCCTATTAAACTCAACATAATTACACCTGTTTTAGTATTGAACGATTCCATGGAAGATCTCGATGTAATCATAAAAGAAAATTTTGGTGTTGATTTAACCAAAACTATTTATTTGAACATAAGCAACTTGGGGAATCAAAATTTGAGTTTAACTTTCCCAAACTCTTCTCACAGGCTAAACTGTGTTTCTGGTTGTAACAATTCTTATTTCGCTTTACTGAATTTCAACACAACAAATGAAATCGAAGCTGGAAATTCAAGCTTAATACAAATAAATGTAACTTTCAACAAATCAATGCCAAAGAATTCTTTTTATGCTGGTTGGATTTTAATAGATTCAACCAACGAAGATTCAAATTTAACGAGTCATCCTTATCCTTTCTTCAACGTTTCCATAAAATTAAATCTAACAGATTGGCTGAATTTAACCATAGTTGAAATCAAAAGCGTAGATTATGGAAATGAAACGATCAACACTTCTTCAAAGGCGAGTTGGTTTAATGCTACATTTTCATTAAAATACGTAAACGGTACCGAAATCTTTCCTCAAAGTGAGTTATTCAATTTAAGCGATCCTAATAAATTGAAATTAAGACTATATGAGCCAACAGCTTCACACCTCATCGTTTTGACGAATTTCAGTAATATTTCTAATTCCACGCATTGGATTTTGAATATAAGTTTACCTCCAAATTTACCTGGAGGGAATTATTTTATCCGAATTAATTTAACTTCTAATAATTTAACTTCTAATCCTTCGGATGTTTATAAAGGGGAAAATTCTGACGATAAAATACTTATCATCGATGATGTTGGTTTATGGATGAATTTAACTTCATATCCCTCTACACTTCAAACCGGGGAGAGCGGGATCGTAAATGTTTCAATAAAAAATCTTGGACCAAGAAACGCTTCTAAAGCTCAAATAATTTTCGAAAAATGTGGTTTAATAAGTAATGTGACTTTCTTCAACTCTAGTTGCCCTTTAATTGAAAACACAGCTGATAAATTTAATTTCACTCTTCCTGGCTACAATTATACCGGTTGTTACGTTGCGTGGAGGATAACAGCTGGAAATACAACCGGTAGTTGCACGTTTTGGATAAAAGGAACTTATGGATTATGGTTCGGTAATTTATCCTCAAGTATAACTATTACTTCACCTACAACTACAACAACCACTACTATTCCCAACATTACTACAACCACTACTATTCCCGCTGTTACAACTACAACAACCACTACTATTCCCGCTGTTACCACATTGACGAACGAAAGTTTCAAAATACCATTTATCACACCAGAAAATCCGGCTATCTTGAACATCACGAGGATTGATGTTTTTAAAGTTTTCAAGATAACGATATTCGTGAATAAGAATGTGAGTAATGTTCAAATTACGTTGAAAGAAGCCACAAAACCACCAGAAGTTGACCCGCCTATAACTGAAGAAAAAGGATCTGTTTTTAAATATTTTGAAATTTCCTCTCTTAACTTACAAGAAAGTGATGTGGTTGGTATAAACATAGACTTTCAAGTTGAGAAATCTTGGTTAAATCAAAATAATGTAAACCCTGCGACAATTTCACTTTACCGTTACCATAACAATTCTTGGGAAAAGTTACCAACCAGGAAAACTGATGAAACTGCAAATTATTTCTTCTACAGATCTCTTTCTCCTGGATTTTCCCTTTTCGCTATAGCTGGGGAAAAATCCAAAACTTTTCCGGTTTGGTTGATTTTAGTGGTAGTTGGTGTTGTGGTCGGTGTTCTAGTTTTCTTATTCTGGCCTGTTGAAGAAAAACCAAAAATTGAGAAAAAAGAGGGTGGGAGGAAAGAGTGGGAGGAGTTGAAGAAGAAGTGGGAGGAGTTGAAGAAGAAGATCAAATGAACTTTCTCCTGCTTTCTAAGAATTTTATCTGAGACTCTATTTTAGCCAATTCTTCCTTCAATTTTTCTTTAATTTGGAAATTTTTTGTTGAAGATATCTTACTACTTATTTCAGCTCTCTTCGCTTTCAATCTTTCTATTTCTTCGTTTAAATCTCCTATCATGATCATCTTAAGGACGTTGTGAATAATTTGTAAACTTGTAATGTTATTTTGCTCTTGAATTCAGGCTCCAACTCAGCCAATTTATCAAAACTGTTAGCTTCCAAAACTTTTTTCATAATATTCTTAGCATCTTCAACAACTTTTTCCACAAGCTTTGAATCTAAGTTTGAATACCTAGTAACAACGAAAGAGATTATTTTATCGATATTACTTAATATAACACTCTTATAACCTTCAAGAAAATTTTTCTCGAGAGAAGAAGAATTCAATTTCCTCTTAACTTCAATCACTTTATCCGTAATTTCATCTCTATGTTTAAGTATGAGAAAGTCACAAAAGTTGTTCTTGAATCTTTTGGAATCAAGGAGTTCTTGTGTAGCTATGCACAGACCTATCGGAAAAAGATCGTTTATAGTGACACCCATATTATCTATTTGTATTCTTTAAGTTAATTATCCTGTTTTCGAAAAATTTATATGGTTTACCAACCTAACCTTAAAGAAAAGGTGGTTGGATGAGCATAAAGGAAAAAACATTGAGGGTGCTCCAACACTACATAGATCAAAAATGTCTCCCTTATCAAAAATTGGTAGTTGTGGATTTTGAAGAATATTCTAAAGAAGAGTATGGAAGCTATAGAAGAATTTATTCGGTTTATGCAAGGCAAATGCCGGAAAATAAACCCGTAAATTTCAAAGTTTATAAAGAAGATTTGGAACCTTATTTGAAGGTGTGAAAGAATATTCTAGCAATAGCTGAAACTTACAGGTTAGTATTTCCTATTCTTGAATTAAAATTAATATATACGTGAAAAATATGTTGAGATCACCTATAATAGTTACACTTGGACACGTGGACCATGGAAAAACAACTTTACTCGATAAAATAAGGGGCACTGCTGTAACAAAACTTGAACCTGGAATGATAAGCCAACATGTCGGTGCGAGCTTCATACCTCTTGAGACTGTCAAGAAGATATGTGAAAAGCTTATAGAGAAGTTCAGGATAGAAGTTCAAATTCCTGGGTTATTATTCCTAGACACTCCAGGCCATGCTGCTTTCATAACTTTGAGGAAAAGAGGTGGTGCTGTCTCGGACTTGGCTATCTTAGTTGTTGACATCACTGAAGGCTTTCAAGAACAAACTGATGAAAGTTTGAACATTTTAAAAGAATTTAAAACACCTTTCCTAGTAGCAGCTACCAAAATAGACAAAATTCCTGGTTGGTATTGTTTCGAAAGTTCTTGTTTTCTCGACAGTTTTAAGAGACAAAGTGAAGATGTGAAAGATGAGCTTGATAAAAAAGTTTATGTTTTAGTATCACAACTCGCTGAAAGGGGGTTTAATTCTGAAAGGTTTGATAGAATAGAAGATTTTAGGAAGCAAGTAGCCATAGTACCATGTTCTGGTATAACTGGTGAGGGAATACCAGAGTTGTTGATGGTCCTAACAGGCCTCGCTCAGCAGTTCTTAAGAGAAAGGCTACAACTTTCCAACACAGCTTTGGGCACTGTACTAGAAGTTAAGGAGACAGTTGGTTTTGGTACAACTATAGATGTTATACTTTACGACGGTAAAATCTCCAAAGGAGATTACATAATAATAGGGGGGAAAGAACCTTTAGTCACAAGGGTCAGGGCTCTTCTTAAACCAAGACCTTTGCAAGAATTGAGAGTAGAAAAACAATTTGAGAGTGTGGATGATGTTTGTGCTGCTGCTGGAATTAAAATAGCAGCACCAAACCTAGAAAATGTTGTAGCTGGTTCGCCGATAATAGCTGTTAAGAGTGAAGAGGAAATAGAAAAAGCTAAGGAGAAAGTACAAGCTGAAGTTGAGGAAATACAGTTCATAAAAAATTTTGATGGGGTTGTTGTCAAAGCCGACACGCTAGGTACTTTGGAAGCTTTAATAAAGTTGTTGGGTGAAAGAGGTGTTCCTATTAGAAAAGCAGAAGTTGGTAATGTTAGTAAGCAAGATGTGGTCGAGGCTGATGGAGTTAAGGATAAGGTGAGAAGAGCTATACTGGCTTTCAACGTTAACGTCTTGGAAGAAGCTAGGAATATGGCCAGAGACTTGAAAATAGATATATTCCAAGGGAATGTGATTTACAGAATTGTGGAAGATTATGAAAAATGGGTATCTGAATTTAAAGAGAGGGAAATACAGGAAAAGTTGGAAAAAGTGACTAGACCTTGTGAAGTAATCATACTTAAAGGATGTATTTTCAGGAGCTCAAATCCAGCAATATTCGGTGTTGAAGTTAAAAGAGGTTTACTCAAACCTGGAATTCTTATGAAGAAGGATGGAAAGATAGTTGGTAGGGTGAAAGAGATTCAAAGTCATGGACAAACAATCCAAGAAGCTAGAAAGGGGGATAAGGTTGCAATAAGTATGGAAGAGCCTGTCGTTGGAAGACATATAAATGAAGGGGATGTTTTGATTTCATTTATAAGTGAAGATGAACTGAAAATTCTTAGAGAAGTTTTTAATAGATTAAGTGAAGATGAAAGAGAGATGTTAAATTTATATTGATTTAAGTTATATTATATTTTATGATCTCGAATGCTTTTAAAATTTTGATGTTTTTTATGGTCTTAAGTACTATTATTACTATCTCAGCTTTCGCAGAAGAGCTACCGAACCCAGGAATTTTACCAGATCATCCACTTTATCCATTCAAGAATTTTTTGGAAAAAATAAGGCTTTGGCTAACTTTTGATCCTGAAGCAAGAGTAAGGTTCCGTGCTTTTTTAGCTGAACAAAGATTAGCAGAAATCAATGCGATGATGCAAAAG
>JAWCDI010000060.1:0-5662 GCA_044343505.1 Candidatus Aenigmatarchaeota archaeon
CTACTTCTACAATGAATAATGGAGTCGAATTTTTAGAAGAAGTAGAAAGAGTTGGTGCTAGTTTAAGATTTTTAAGAGCTTCTAAAAAAAACACATAATCATCTTCACTCATATTTGTGTCTTTTGCTGTTATGTCATTAATAAAGATAAAATGCTCTACTATGGCAACAGGAACTGCATACTTCTTTCCTATCGATCCTCCCTTCTTTTTTTCTTCTTTAGAAGCCATGACATTCGTAATAGTTACATCTATTTTTTCTACTTTGTTAAGTGAAATGCCAAAACTTACTTGAGTTGGACCTATTGATTTAATACTTAAACCTTCCTCATTCTTGTTTTTTCCTGGTATAGGAATTAGGAAACCAAAAACTCTTAGATCCCAACATTTTTTTAGTAATTCTTTCTTAATTTGATTTAAATCTTTATCTTTTACATCTTCCGTTAATTCTTCTACTCTTTCTTCTGGTGTTACTCTTTCTCCATTTTCTTTAATAACCTCCCTAAGAAATACTTCTGTTTTTTTATTAGAGTAAACATAATCTCTTATTCTTCTTTTTAGGAAAACATCTGTAATAAATAGTTTTTCCCCAAATATTCTAGGTTCATTGTCAAAGCTAGGATCGCCATTGGGATTACACCATTCAAAACCATAAACGTAAATAATTCCTCTTCTTTTTACTGGTTCTTTCGAATTTACATCTTCCATATTACATTATATACCCCATAAAAATATAAAATTTTATTTTTTTATCTTTTTCTAGCAATTCTAACTCTTTCCAAAAAGACGGTGAAATTTTTTCCTTATTAAGTTTTTCTCTTTCTTCCAAGCTTAAATAATACACATATCTATGTGCAATCTTGTTTACTATACTTATAAAATCTTTTATTTTAATTTCTTCTTTGCTTAACAGTTTTCCACCAATTGGGTTGTTCCCCATCTTTTCATCTATTTTCCTAATTATCTTTCCTACAAACTGAAGTACTTCCTCCGCGCCAACTTCCATAAATTCTATATAAGCAATTAATTATATAAAGCTTAACTATCAAGACACCGACTTTTATTAATATCACGAGATACGTTCATTGTAGTACTGAATGAATTTTATTGCATTTATTTTATTTCTTATTTCTTTAAGATTATAGTCTAAGATGTTCTTTTGTGTTGTTTTGTTAAACATACTTAGTAGCCGAAATTCCATACTATTATCTATTCTTTCTAGTCTGATTATTTTTTTTATTAAATCTAAAAAGAATGATTCGTTTCTCATTTCTCTGTTTTTCAAATAAGAAAGAATAGATTTTTCTGCAAATAATTTTACTTTTTCGATTTTTTCACTTTCTCTCCATTCTTTAAAGATTTTATAGGCTTGTATTAAATTTGAAAGTTTAGTTTTTTCCATAACTATATCTTGCTTATTCTTCTCCTGACGAAAAAAAACTAAATTTAAGAAAATTCTTTCAGAGATTCTTTCCATTTGTGGAATTATATAATTTTCAATTATAGAATCTAAGTTATCTTCTCTATTTATATCTTCCCAAAACTTACAAACATCATTATATTCTTCTTCATTTTCAAAATAGGGAAAAATTTTAATTTTCCAATTAAGAAGTTTGAGATTTGTATCTTCTAAAGAGATAAAATGTTTATTTGTTTCTAATTTTTTTGCGCATTCCGTACAGATTCTTATGCTTTGTTCGTACCATTTTCCTGAATGTGAATATATTGGTGCAATATTTTTGTCCGCTTTAATCAACCAACCAAAAATTTTAGATAGTCTTTTAGAGTGAGTTAATTCTTTATTACTAAGACATATTAAACATTCGCCTTTTTCTTCTTTCATACTTAACTCTTTTTGTAGTTCATCCATGACATTTTTTAGTTTTGGTACAGGAATTCGCAAAATTTTAATGGTTGTTTTTTTCTCTTTCTTTCCCGTTTTTTCTATTATGAAATTATAATTATCCTTTAACCATACCCATAATTCTGGTTCCTTTTCTTTTAATTCATTTAGGGATAAGTTTTGAGATTCGATTTTTTCTATTCCATAAAAACTAAAGTGCCCACCTTTTTCTTGTTTAGGAATTATATAATGTTCAATAAATGCATCTATTACTTCCCTTTGAAATGCGTGTAAATCTTTTTGGTCTTTCCCAGGAATAAAAAATCTCCGGGGTTCTTTATCTAAAATTTCTATTATATAGTTTTTCCAATTTCTTACTTTTCTTTCTACTTTACTCCTCATAATTTTTTCAATATACTCTTCTTCTTTTACTTCTGGAAGTTTTCTAACTAATTGAGCTATAGACTCTAACATATTCCTATAAGAATACTTTATGAATTTAATAATTTAATTATTTATCATTAATGATATGGGCAAATATTATTCTCATCCCGGGAAAATTTTTGAAAATCATCTTACTGAGATTAAAACTATTAGTGAAAGACTAATTGAGGGATTAGGTCCGGAAAAAAATGAAATTAAGAAATTTTATAAAAAGATAATTCAATATTTTGCTTTCTTTCATGACTTAGGAAAATTAACTAAGAGTAATCAAGAAAGAATAAAGAAAGGAGAAAAATTAGCTCATCCACATTCAATTTATGGTGGAATAATCTTTAGATTGTTTTGCGAGAATACGGAATTTTCAAGAGAGTTGTCCGATAAAGAAAAGAGAATAATTTATTTCATAATAAGATATCACCATACATATTTTTCTGATTTTTGGAATAAAGATGAATTAATAGAAAGGGGAGAATATAAGAAGGAATATATAGAAGAGATTATCCACGCATTAACAGATTTTTCTCCTTTGTTCTATAAGTTTTTCTCTCTTCAACAAGATAAGATTCTATATTCTATAAAAAACCAACTATCAGAATTATTAGAAAAAGTAAAAAAGGATGAAATAAATATTGCTAGTCAGCAGTATAAGTATCTTTCTACTATCGATGATTATATCGATGTTCTTTTCATATCCTCCATCTCTTTTTTGGCTGATAGACTAAGTGCGAACAATAGTGGAGAAGAGTTTCTTAAAAAAATTGAAGAAGAAATTAACATAGAAAAATATAGTAGATTGGAAGAGAAGTTAAAATTTTATTTATCACAACTACCATGCATTGAAGAAATTGATAAAATAAGAAAAGAATGTCATGATGAAGTTATTCAAAATTTTGAAAAAGTTAATATTCAGAATTTAAGAATATTTCGAATTTCACTCCCGACCGGAATCGGTAAAACTTATATAGGTATTAGAATGGCACTTTCTATTGCAAAGAAGTATAAACTTCCTGTCGTCTATTCCTTACCGTTTATCAATATCATTGAACAAACTGATATAAATTTTAAAAAAATTTTTGGAGAAAAAAATGTAGAAAAATTGCATCATATAGTATTTTTAGAAAATTTAGGAGAGGAAAATATTGAGGAAATCGTAAACTTCAAAATTTCACCAATATTAATAACTACTTTCTTTCAAGTTTTTGCTTCTTTATTTCCTCCTACTCGTAGTTTTATTTTAAAATTTCCTATATTGATAAATTCGTGTTTAATTTTAGATGAAGTACAGTCCTTCAATCCAGAGTTTTATTCTATTTTTGAAAAAATTATAGAAAAAATAATTGAAAGAGGATTTAAGTTGAGGGTAATATTAATGAGCGCTACTCTACCACCATTATTTAAGAATGCAAAGGATCTTACTGAAGGTTTGAAAGAAAAATATTACAGCAAATTCAATAGATACAAAATATCATTTAAAGGAGAAATTGAAATAGAAGAATATAAAAAGTATTTGTTAGAAAAAATTATTAATACTAATAAGAAAAGAATAGGAATAATTTGTAATAAAGTAGAAGAAGCTAGGGAAATCTTTATTTTTCTAAAAGAGGTTTTAAATTGTAATAAGTTATTAAATCTGCTTAGTATAAAATCTTCAAATGAATTTTCAGAAAAAATAAAAAAGTTAGTTGAAGACGTATATAAAACAAATGATTTTTCTCCAGAGTTTAAAAAACTTGTTGGGGATTTTTTACAATCTATTGATTCAACATTAAAGGGTGTAGAAATAATTTATTCTTATAATAAGGACCATGACATACAGCTCCTCTATCTTGCTGCTAATCTTATAGATGGAGTAAAAATTGAAAGGGTAAAGTTTCTTATTGAGCTAATGAAGAATTTAAAAAATAAAAAGGAAAGAGAAGAAAAGCTTATTGTAGTTTCAACTCAGGTAATTGAAGCAGGAGTAGATTTTGATTTTGATATGATGTTTAGAGATTTTGCTCCATTTGACTCACTTATTCAGAGTTCAGGAAGAGTAAATAGAAATGCAAATAATCCTTTGCCAGAAGAAATAGAAGTGTGGGAAGTTTTTGAAGAAAAGGAAAATAAGATATATTCTTACTCTCCTATATATAGCGCTTTTCTAATTTCTCATACTAAGCAAGTCATTCCAAAAAATAAAATATTAGAAGAAAAAGACATTTTGGAAATTATGTACAAGTATTTGGAGAAAGTCGAATATTTAAAAAACCAAGATAAATATGAAAGTATTATAGAAGGGTTGAAATTTACCGAAATAAGGACCGAATGTAGACTTATAGAAGATTGGTGGTCTGTTGAAATAATTTTAGATAAAAATAATATTTTTGAGATGTACACAAAAATAAAGGAATATCTCAGATCAAAGTACACATATCGTTTAGTAAAAGAAAAAAAGGTTTTCTTTAGAAAAATACTACCATATTTATTGCTTCTTCATTCTAAAAAAGCATTGGCAAAAGAAGAAAAGGAAGAATTTATAACAAATATAAAAGAAGGAAAAATTTTAATAGAAAGAAAAGAGGATATTAGCTTATCATCTCCTCATTTACTAGAAAATATCCAATTCTTCGTAAAAAATTTAGATTTTTATGATGCTGAAACTGGATTTAAACTTACAGTTTATGAAAATGTCTATATATTTTGAGTTTATCAAGATTATGAATATCAACAACTATGAAAAAATTTCAGGAAAGTTTGAAGAAATATTTGAAAAAGAAGCATTATTTACCGGAGTTCAAATAAATTATTTTATTCATTGTAAAACGCAACTTTGGTATTTTTCTCATCATATTACTCGAGAACAAGAATCGGAGCTAGTAACTTTGGGTAAAATATTACATGAGATTACATTCAAAAATGTAAAAAAAGATTTTCTCATAGATCAAAAAATATCTATAGATTTTATCAAAAAGGGAGATAAATTAGTTCTTCATGACGTTAAAAAGTCTGATAAATTTCAAGAAGCTCACCATTATCAAATGCTTTATTACCTTTATTATCTTAAAAAAGAAAAAGGAATTGAAAATGTAGAAGGAATAATTAATTATCCGTCCAAAAGAAAAATAGTCGAAGTAAGATTAACACCTGAAAAAGAAGCTGAGCTACAGAACATTTTTCAAAAAATTAAAGAGATTATTTCATTACCACAACCACCGAAACCAGAAAAGAAAAAATATTGTAGAAAATGTAGCTACTTCGAATTCTGTTGGATTTAAAAATTAAAAAAAATGAATTATTTTTTCTTTTATATGTCAAAAATTAATTATTATATTACTTCTAACGGAATTCTAAAAAGAAAGCAGAATACAGTTTATTTTATTAAAAAGAATGAAAAAGGT
>JAWCDI010000061.1:0-5651 GCA_044343505.1 Candidatus Aenigmatarchaeota archaeon
TAAATAAAATGGTAAGGTTTAAAGATTTATCACTTCCATTGAAAATTGCAGTTATAATTGCTTATGTAGTAGGGGTAATTTATGCATTGGGTTTTATAGTGGGATTTATTATAGGTTTATTACAATAAATAAAATGACAGGTAGAATAAATAAAATTGGAAAATATAAATGCCCATATTGTAAAAAGAAATTTAGAACAAAAGCAGCTTACAGAGAACATTTAAAACGATGGGAAAAATTTTCTCGAATATTAGAGCAGTTAGGAAAATAAAAGAAATAAAATGGTAACCAAAATCGAAAAATTTAAATAAAAAAATGGCAATTGATTTAAATAAAAAAATGATAATTGAAATTTTGATTCTCTCATTTAGTTGTTTATTTTTATTTTTTTTTATTGTAATTTCTCATGAATGTATTCATAAAGCTATTTTTGAAAATTATGGAGTACCAGCAAAAATAAAATTTAATTTTTTAAAGGCAGAAACAATAGGAGATGAACAAGCAATCGAACAATTAGATATATCTGAATATCGAGATATGCAAATTATGCACGCTTTAGTTGAAATTATAACTTTTATTTTACTTTCAATTTTTGTTATTGCTGTAATTTTAATATTAATAATTAAATTTATTTCATGAATAAAATGGGTTGTGGAAAAAAATATATAAGAATAAGAGCAAAAGATGTTGGAAGGCCAGGACATCACTACATCAAAATAGGAGTAAGACGCACAAGAGGAAAGCGAGGGGGAAGAACAGAAAGAATTGGTGGATTGCGAAAATATAAAAAGGGAAAAAGATAATAATATTAAGATGAAAATAGATAAAAGGCAAGGAATTTGGTTAGTTTTTGCTATCTTATTTATCCTTTTTTTTCTTAATTTTGCATCAGCTCAAACTTGTTATTGCAATTCTTGTGCAGATTGCAATGCTAATCTATCTAATCCTGCTTGCACAGAAGTAAAATTAATAACAGACATAATAAACGTTTCAGGTAATTGTATTAATAATCCTTCAGGTTTTAATAATAAAATTTTTGATTGTCAAGGGCATATTATAGATGGATATGATACTGATTATGGGATTTACTTACATAGCAAGCAAAACAACACAATAAAGAATTGTATAATTACTGATTTTGTTGTTGGAATTTATTTTGATTATTCATCAAACAATAATACCCTAACAAATAACAATGTAAGCTCAAATGATGTTGGAATTTATTTATATTCTTCCTCAAATAATACTATAACAAATAATACAGCAATCTCAAATAGTCATGGAATTTATTTATATTCTTCATCAAACAATACTTTAATAAACAACATTGCAAGCTTAAATATTAATTATGGAATTTATTTAGGTTCTTCATCAAATAATACCCTAACAAATAATACTGTAAGATCAAATAGTTATGGAATTCTTTTACATTCTTCCTCAAACAATAATACCCTAACAAATAATACTGTAAGATCAAATAGTTATGGAATTTATTTATATTTATCATTGAACAGCACCCTGACAAATAATACTATAAGCTCAAATTATAGAGGAATTCATTTAGATTCTTCATCAAATAACATCATAGTAAACAATATTGTAAGCTCAAACACGGATTATGGAATTCTTTTAATTTATTCATCAAACAACAATATTTATAATAATCTATTTAACAACACAAAGAACTTTTATTTTGGAGGAACAATTTATGCAAACAATTGGAATACAACAAAAACTGAAGGAACAAACATAGTGGGAGGGCCTTATATTGGCGGAAACTTTTGGGCAAAGCCTGACGGAACGGGATTTAGTGAAAATTGTACAGATGCTGATGAAGATGGAATTTGTGATAATGCTTATAATCTTACTACAGATAATGTTGATTATTTGCCTTTAACTTATGTTCATTATATTTGTATTATTTCATTTTTAAATATTAAACCAACAAATAATTCATTATTTGATTTACCTCAAATTAATTTTTACTGTGAAATATACAATTCTGGCTCACAAAGTAAAAACTGCGCTTTTAATATTGTTATGTTAGAGGTAAATAATAGTGCTAATGAAAATGTTATTAATTATTCTGAAAATTTTTCTTATACTTTCAATTATAATTTTTCTCACAAAGAAACTTTTAATTATAGTGATACCTATTATTTTTCTTGCATAGTAAAAAATAAGATAAACCAAACATTTACAAGCGAACCATATAAAATAAGAATATTTATAAACTATGAAAAATTATTTAATATTAAGATGATATATGCAATTATTTTATTTGTAATTTTATCAATTGCCTTTATTTTCTTTTATCTTTCAATGCATTATAAAGAGCAAACACCAATTGCAACAGGCTTTTTATTTTTAGGTTTTATTTTTTTGATTGCTGATTTGATAGGGGGGATAATCATGCTAAAAGAAGTAGGGGCATTGACAGAAACACTTTCTGGCTTTTTATCTATTGTAACATATGCCGTTGGAATAATTTTTGTGCTTTTATTTATGATTGTATTGATTTTTGGAATTGTAAGAGCGATCAAACTAACAAAAAAGAAGAAAATAAGAGATTGGGGATTACTACTTGAAGATGAGGAATAATTTTTAATTATATTTTCTTTTTTCCATTTATTATTTTTTAAAAAAATAAGAAAAAAAATAATTTAGTTTAAAATTGTTTCTTTTCTTAACTTATTTCTTATCTCTTTATCTTCTTCTTCCTCCTCTACCAAGCCAACCAACAAGATAAGCTATGATTATTCCAAAGATTGCTACTATGATCAAGATACCGATGTATGTTGGAAGATTGCTCATCTCTCTTATTAAATCCTCTGTTGCATTTGCTTCAGCACTACCTGGATTCAATTTTTCCTTAAGCTTTCCTAAAATCATTAATCCAACTGCAAGAGTTACAGTTATTATAACTAAAGTTAAAATTATTCCCTGAACTCCTGCAAAACCTTTCTTATTATTTCTTTCTTTCAAATTTTGGTTTTTCATTTTTATTTTTATTTTATTTAGTTTAGTTAAAATTAAATAAAAAAGAACTTTAAAAATATTTGTTAACAGGTGATAACAATAAAATTTATAAATTTTAAAAACAATTATTTTTATTATGGGAATATTTGAATATTTTAAATCAATTTGGCAAAAAATATCTTCATCTAAAAAAACTTCGCCATCTCAACCATCTTCATCTCAACCATCTCAATCGCAAAAAAGCGTATCCTATACTTCCAAACCTACTACAACAGCATCGACACCATCTATAAATAGAGCGCTTGCATCAATTCCATCTTATGCATCTCCTACTGTCAAACAAGGTGGAGGAAGTGGGGGAGGTTATTATATTTCTGAAAAAGGAGAGGGTTACACTATTAAAGATGTAAGTCATCTTAAGCATCATCAAAAAGTTTCATTAGCAAGTGGTAAAGCAATTTTTATTCCTATTAAAACTGAACAAAAACAAACAACCGCAACAACAATCGCAACTACAACCGCGAAAGAAGTTTCACAAGCAGTTTCACTTACACCATCATTACAAAAATCAATAGAAGAATACTCTCAAATGGAAAGATTAAAACCAAAATTTGTTGTTATTGAAAAATACACACATATTCCTGAAAGTGAAAGAATTGTTAAAGAACCTTCACCTTTCCAAAAAATTGTTGGTTTTGTATTTTCTCCATTTGCAACATATGCTCAAATTAAATATAGTTCTCCAGTAATTCCTACACAATATGAAATACATAGGGCTTTTACATTAAGTGGGAGGGGAACATCACAAATTATACCTGACGTTTTTACTCCTGAATTTACACAATTTGGAGGGAGTTATCCTATAGAAATTAAGGAAAGATATCCTCAAGCTTATGCTTGGGCAGAAATAAAAAGATCAGCAACAGAAATTACAGCAAGAAGACAGAAAGAATATGAAAGTGCAGTATATAATGCTTTATCACAATATCAAACTCGAACTCAAATGGAATATGAAAAAACGGCACAATCAATTTTTGAAAAAGAAATAAAACCAACACTATTTCCTAAATATCAAGCTTTAGCACAGACAGGTAAATATTCTGAAGCAGAAATTCAGGAAATGTATGTTAAAGAGGTTGAAAGTTTATTATCTCAGCATCCTAAATTGAAAGAAATAGAACAAAATTATAAAAATGTTAGTGAAAGTATAGCCGCTGCTTATGCCTCAAAATATCAAACTCTTACATATACAGATATAGAAAGAAAAACAAATGAAATTTTGAGAAGTTTTCAAAGAGAAATGAAAAGTGAAATAATTAAAGGAAAAGTTCTTGATATTCCTTGGCAAGTTGGTATAAGCCTTGGTTTAGGGGCTGGAATTGGTGCTGGTGCAACAGCATTTTCTAAACTTATACCTGCAGGAATTGTAAGAACTGGTGGAATGACTTTATTAACTAAATCAGAATTAGCTACTATGGGAGGACTTACTTTTGGTACTGGAATTGCAGCATTATCAATAAAAAATTTGGCAGAAGAATATAGTACAACAAAACAACTCGATAAATCACTTGCTCGAAAAGAACTCGCTGTTAATATTGCAAGTTTAATTGGTACTGGTGCGGGTTTTGCAATGGGTTATGGGGCTGGTGCGAGAGAAATGGGTAAAAGAATCGCATCAACAGAAATAACAAAAGAATATAGTATAAATATTATGAAAGAAGTTGGTAAAGGGGGAGTAATTGGTAAAGGATATACAATACAAAAGGTATCTTACGAAGTACCACTTTTATTTACTAAAAAATCATTACAAGAATTAAGAATTATTGAATATCCTTTTGTTGGGGCAGTAAAACCTGAAGGGATAGGAAGACAAGCTTTAGCTTTTTTAGAAAAATCAAAAGGTAAAGCTTTAGGGGTAGATATAACTGGAACAAAAGCCAAGGGATATTTTGTATTTGGTAAAGCAATTTTGAGGCAATATGAACCTTTTAAAGGTGGATGGGCTCTTACAAGAGAAACTATAATTAAACCACAAGAACCTTTTGGAAAAGTTCTTTCTGTTAGTAAAGGTAAATTATCTTTTTTTACTGAAGTTGGCGGAGAAAAAAGAATTTTAAGATATCCATCTAAAAAGGAAATATATTTTACAACATCAGAATTTGAAAAAGGGATTAGAGGAGGAGGAATAAGTAAAGAATTAGAAAGGTTAAATATTAGATTTAAAGTTGGAGAATCTTATATAAAAATAAAAACACCAATTAGAACATTTTTACAAACCGAGATAAGAGAAAGAACTATAAGTAAAAAATTATCTTTCCTTATACCAAAAGTTAAACCTGAAACTGAAAAAATATTTTTTGTATCATCAGGATCCAAATCATTTAAATCAATATCTAAACCATTTAAACCAATTACACAACTCGCAAAGCAAACGCAATTGCAAAAACTAATTCCAACGCCAAAATTCGAAATTCCAACGGGAAAACAACGCTTAATTTTTACACCGAAATTAGCTTCGCCAATATCAATTAATAAAGAAATAACAAAAACAATTACAACACCAGTTTTTAGATCAGCTAAAGTTTACAAACAATTACAATATCAAATACCAAGCTTTAAATTTATACAAAAGCAAACTGAAAAACAAAGTTTAATTTTCTTACAAGCTGGAA
>JAWCDI010000062.1:0-5403 GCA_044343505.1 Candidatus Aenigmatarchaeota archaeon
ATATATTAATAGTTATAGATTAAATGTTAGAAATTTTTTGAATGATTTTGAAGAGAAACATAGAGGAACTTATTATGCTATAATTAATACATATCTTGAAATTTTACCTTTATTAAAAACAAAATATAAAGATGAATCAGAAGAATTAAATTATTGTTCTATTTGTGATTTTCCTTCTTCTGGAGAAATTTGTAGTGCATGTAAATTAATTAACGAAATTAAAAAATATATAAAATAGGGTTCTGTTAACTTATTGTATGTAATTAATCTTTTACTTAAAAGAACTCTAAAGCCTAAAGCAGATTTGCAAGTTTCTTTATATCATTATTTGCGACGTGAGTGTAGTCTGTTGTTTTCAAATCTTTATGCCCTAATAACTGCTGAATGTATTGAATATCAACGCCAGATTCTATAGATTGGTCGCAAAGCTGTGCCTTAGCTTATGTGGTGTAGTATCCTTCTTTATCTTCTTTATCCTTGCTTTCTTGGAAGATGAGAGAAAATTATTGCTAAATGGAACCGAAACAATAAAACAAAAAATTTAGAGTTATAATTCCTTCATCATTAGAAGAAAATTTAGATGTACAAAGATTGATTTTGAAGATTTGATTAAAAACGATAAAACAAAAAATGAATTTTAATCGCTGCTAAAGATTTTGAAAGAATTTGCCTCACAAGTTCTGGAGACATAATAGTGATTAAGAGAAAAAATCCTGTAAAACACTAAAAAAATCTTTGGATTTTTGTGCACAAAAAAGCTTTGTTTTTCTAACATTTCCCTAAAATTCTCACAAGCAAAGACTTCTCTTAATAATATATGTTATGCAACAGTCTCTCACCCGCCCCCGCCCCGCCATTTACGATTAGATTTAGCAAGATTACATTTTTCACATAGAGTTTGTAAATTATCTAACTCATCTGTTCCGCCTTCAGACTTTGGAATGATATGGTCAACATGTAATGTTGTTGTTTCTTTAGTTGCCCCGCATTCGACACATTTATAACCATCTCTTTTGAATACCTCTTGTCTAAGTGACTTTGGAATCGGTTCTCTAATTCTAATTTTTTTCAGAAAAAGCTTTTTTGTAGTGTTCAGGGATTTTTATAGAGTCTTGTAAGTTGTGTTTTTTGATTAGATATTTTATCCGTTTTATATTTTCTTTTGTTTTTTCTATATCTACAATCACTTTTGGGGTGAACGGTAATAATTGTATTATCCTTAAAACTGCGGTACTTAAAGTACCGTCTTCCTTACTTTTCATTCCGATTGCATTGCAATCTATAAATCTTGCAGGAGTTAAAATTATGATATTGAATTCTTTTCTGTGTGCATCAATTGGATAAAAAAATGTCTCTTCAATATCTTTTATTAGTAAATATGCTTCAAGTGTAAATTCTGTGTTGATAAAAATTCTTTTGTCGTCATTATCGACTATATATTTCTCTAAATCTTTTGGATGAATTAACATATAAAATTAT
Source organism: Candidatus Aenigmatarchaeota archaeon (assembly GCA_044343505.1). Lineage (GTDB taxonomy): Archaea > Aenigmatarchaeota > Aenigmatarchaeia > CG10238-14 > SCSR01 > JAVZGQ01. Next base: position 1,480 of record JAWCDI010000062.1, read on the forward strand.
ATTCAACCTAAGCTATTTAAATCTTTCCACTCTCAAATTTCTTTTAGTATTTTTATGAAAACAAACATAATTATTGTTGAGTTAATGGTTATGTATATTTTTGAAGGTAGAATTGACATAAAAGAACAGAATTAATCATTTAAGGAGAATCCGGTGGCGTCTTGCCCTTAGCGTTTTTACCAGTCTGCTTTTAGCCTTAGACCCTTTGCTCACGTAGCAACCTGTTTTCTACTCACTCACTCTGTGGCTAGCTTTGCCGTGCCAAACCAACAAGTATTTGAGGGCTGACCTGCAAAACTATTATAGCACTAAGACTCTGTCTCTGCTGACATTGCAAAGTCCAGCTCTAAAGCTATTCTGCCTAGTGCAGGACAACTTGCAGCAAAAGATTCTGTCGCAGATGTTATGCTACAGCTTTGTGGTGCACCGATGCATACAAGATTACCATCTCGTAATTCACATGGCACTGCTCGAGCTATGATCAGCTGTAACCTGCTGTGCTAAAGCCCCGCAGCGAAATTGATACCTGTCCATTTCTGATCGAGCCGCTGCAGCTTCCTTCTGCATATTTAGCTGCAATAGCAGACCACTCACACATGGAATGAGCGCTTGGCGTGCTCGAACCTGCCTTTTTTTGCTGCACGCAGCCACTTGCTGCAAAAATAACTAACACTAGAAATAATCCTAAGAGCGAATATTTAGCAATAGCCATAAGCCATAACTCAAATTTGTAATTTAAATAATTCGCTCTTAAATTAACAAAACCTTTTTTCGCTTGTTCTAAGCTTTTTAATTTCATGAAACAAACGACTCTACTTCTATAGCGATGTCTTGAATAAAGCTTCTTTGCTCCGCAACGTTTCACAGACTTCGTAAAATCCGATGTTATGTGTAATCAGGCTATATGGAAATAAACTTTAAAAAGATTTCAATTATGAGTTATTAATATGGATAAAAATGACTAACGCCAAACAATATATCCAAGATATAAAAAATAGAATCCTTGCCTCGGACAAAGAATTTGCATTAGACGGCTATGCAGGATCAATAGAGGCAATCCAAAAAGCTTTCCCCAGATATGGAAGTTTCCTAATGGAATTTATTCAAAATGCTGATGATGCAAAAAGTAAATCAGTAAGAATTGAAATATTTCAAGACTCTATCAAAATTTTAAATGATGGACTTCCATTTTCACAAGAAGATGTAAAAAGCATATGTAAAGTAGGACGATCATCAAAAACAGCAAAGGACTATATTGGCTACTTAGGAGTTGGATTTAAAGCTGTCTTTCTTATATCTGACTGTCCAGAGATTTACTCAGGTGAGTATAGATTCAAGTTTGATAAAAGTCACTTCTCTGAACCGAATATTCCTTGGCAAGTAATACCCCTATGGATAGATAATCCTCAAATAGAATTGCCAGATGGATTTAATACAGTATTTAATTTACCGCTTAAAAGTATAAGCTTAGTGGAAACACTTCGAGATGAAATAAAACCAGAACATTTAAGTGATAGAATATTACTTTTTCTAAGATACATTGAAAAATTAGAGCTAATAGATCATACCCAAAATTTCAAAAGAAGAATTGTAAAATCTAAAGTATCTGAAACATCAGATTTTGAAATATATGAGATCCAAGAATATGAGAATGATAATTTAAAAAATCAAGATAGATGGCTAATATTTCGTTCTTCTTGCCAAGTCCCTGAAAATGTTAAACATGATCTCATATCTAAAGAGTGGGGAAGAGATAAGGTAGATAAGAGGGAAGTTATAGTGGCATTCAAGTTAGATAAAGAAAATTCTTTAGTAAAGGAAGAAAAAGGAACTGCTCATATAGGCGTCTTTAGTTTCTTACCATTAAAAGAAATTCAAAGTGGACTGAACTTTCTCATTCAAGCAGATTTTTTAACAATGACTGGAAGGGGGGAACTTGCCAGAGAATGTCTATGGAATAACTGGCTTGCAGATGAAATATATAATCTGATTGTCTCTAAATGCATACCAACATTTCTGAAAGATGAAAGATGGAAAATGAATTTTACAGAAATTTTATATTCTTCAGAAGGGGGACATGAGTTATTTGAGAGGAAAATTAAAGGACCACTGAGAGAATACTTGGAAAGAGAGCCTGTTTTAATAGGAGAGGATGGTTATCCGATAAAAGCTGATGAGGCAATAGATCTCTCCAATCTCTCTCAACAGTTGTTATCAAAGTTATCTTATGCTCTAACAAAGTTATACCCAAATAAAAAAGTCGTTGATCCCCGCTGTAAATTCCCACGAGAGATCGGGGAAAAAATTAAACATAGGCCGACGTATAGGGCAGATTTAGGGTTAAATTATCAAATGTTAGAGTTAGTAAAATTCTATGCAGAGCAAAAAGATATAGAATTCTTTAAAGCTCTCTATTATGATTTATCACAACAATATGATGAATCAACTTTACGAAATAGTAGTTTCAAATATGAAAATATACTACTAACTGACACTTGGGAGTTAGTAAATGCTAGAACAGCATACATAAAACCACAAGACCTTTCAATTCCTCCAGAAGTAAAAAAGAATTTCAAAATTATTCACCCAGAGCTATCAGCAGATGGGACCATACTACAATTTTTAAAGATATTGGGAGTTAAAGAGCTAACTAAAGAACACATTGAAAATATTTTAAAAATAGAAATACGTCTCAGTAAAGAATGGGAGACTCTCTCTAAAGAAGAAAAAATTAGATGGACTAAGATTTGTAAGGGTTTGTGGGAGAATCATAAGATTGATATTAGAGATTTAGGATTTCTAACATTATTATCAAAAAGTGGAGAATGGTTAAAGCCCGCAGATTTGACATTTTCAAAAGAGTACACACCAGACCACAGAATTGAGGAGTTAACAGAAAAAGGGTTATTGAAATCAGAAGATCTGCAACGATTAAATATCAAATTCTTAAGCGATGAGTATATTAAAGATACAGATAATATTGAAAGCTGGCGCAACTTTTTCAAGGAATTAGGTATTGAACAAAATTTAAATAAGAAAAAAGTTGTCGAAAGGATAGGAATAAACATAGCACTTTGTTTTGAGGCGAAAAATGGAAGAAACGCAAGAGAATTATCCAGATCTGAAGAGTTTGATGGTTATGATATAGAGTTAAATTCTGGAGAAAGATTAATAGAAGTTAAGGCTAGATCAGATCCTTCACCTTTAATAGTGTTGACCTCTAAGCAATACAAAAAACTTCAGAGCGAAGGTGAAAAATATTTTCTCTATGTCATTAGGGATGCTCTTAAAAATCCCATTTTATCTGTAATTAAAGGGTCTAAACTTTTTAATGTTGATAACTATTCTATAAGTATAGGCTTCTATATATGGAAAAACCTAACTGAAGAAGATTTTCAACCATGATTATAGATTTTCTGCGAGTGGCTCTCTGCTCCTCAGTCGCTCATCCTTGTAGTGCGTATAACAACATATCTGGCTACAGCACTTCGCACCTTCGCCCAAATTCCTCGCTTCACTAACTTCGCATGCGCTCAGCCGTTAGGCGTAATTCTCTCGCTCTTTAATTACGCATTAATATGACAAAAGAAATCAAGAAAAGCTGTGGAAGAAGTAAAAAAAGCCGAGATTACGAAAGTTACAGGTATCAATGAAATAATTGGGAGAGTTATGACTACTCAGCTAATAGTAAGTGGGAAAAATTAAAAGTGTCTGGCAGAATACCAGAAGTTGAAGAGAGAAGAGAAGAAACAGCTCAAACATTAGTGATAAAAATGAAGATTTTTAATGTTTAAGGCATTAACATTCAGTTAACAGAACAATAATAGAAATATTTTTAAATCGAGATTTTTTTCATAAAAAATGAAGAAATATGTTAATAAAGTACTTTTAGCTTTAGCTATATTGATTTTTATTAGTTTAATT
>JAWCDI010000063.1:0-5352 GCA_044343505.1 Candidatus Aenigmatarchaeota archaeon
TTCTCCAATCTCTCTAAGTTTCTTGATCAATTTCACATTGTACTTTAGAACTTCTGAAAACAATTCTTCAATTTCATCATCAGATAATTCTGCATATGACCATCCATTTCTTCCATAATATTTTATTATTTCACTCATAAAATTCTCCTTTTTGATATTTTATCATCCAATTTTTCTTCTTATAAAAAGACCTTCGTTTAACAAACATTGAATACAAAATCTCATCTTGGTCTACATAATCTATTATAATACTATACTTTTTTCCAGGTGATATTCTTCTAATTCTTCCGACTATCTGCTCTAAAAACAAATTATTGGATGTTGGAATTACTAAATGTAAAACTGACAAATTTGGAATGTCAACTCCTTCTGAAATTATATTTCTTGTTGCAACAAGAACTTTAATTTCTCCAGACAAAATCTTTCGTTTTATTTCTTCTCTTGTTTCTATATCAACTTCTCCTAAAATCAATCCTGTTGGAACATTCATTCTTAACATATCGTATAACAATTTCGCATGTGAAATACGATCGACAACAACTAAATTAGGACCATACTTCACATATTCTTTAACATTTTCTACTATAATTTCATTTCTAGTCTTACTTTGAGAAATACATTCAACCAACGAATGCCATGAACTATATAAATAGAATAATTTTGGCAAAATGACAACATGAACTTCAGGATTCATTATTCTTTTAACTTCAGATTCATCAACTGAATATATACGACCGAACGCTGACTCAATCAAAAAATCTAATCCATCTTTTCTTTTGACTGTTCCAGTAACACCAAAACGATACTTACATTTCATTTGATTCGCAACTCTAAATATTTGTCTGGCTGGAACTTTATGACATTCGTCAAACACGACTATTCCAAACCTTTCTGACATTTCTAAAATTTGTTCGTTACTCAACCTCCACAAACTTTGAATTGTTGAAATAGTTATATCTTTTATTTCTTTTTCTCCATAACCATAAAGCCCACACTTGTAATTGAAATATTTTTTGAAAACATTTCTCCATTGATCTCTTAACAAAGAATTATGAACAACAATCAACGAACTCAGCTTCAACTTTTCAATTAAACCTGCCATTATCAATGTTTTCCCACTTCCAGTTGGAGATAACAGTATCGACTGTCTTTTGTTTACCAAATTATCGATCGCTTCTTTTTGAAAATCATCAAGATTATCGTATAAATTTCCGTTTATTTCAATTTCATTTCCTTGAGAACATCCATCTATTATCTTACAATCAAACCTTTTCTTCAAAACATCTATAATTTTTAAAATTTCTCCTCTTGGAAATATGAACGTATCTCCATCTTCTTTATATAGACGAAATGTAAAATCTTCTTTAGAAACGTTTTTTATATTTCGAAGCATATAATATTGAGGATTTACTTTTGTCAACAAAATTTTCAACTCTTTTTTTATTGACTCTGGCAAGCCATATATTTTACAAACATTAGACATGAATATTTTCATAACAATAATTTCAAAACTTGATATGAAAACTCTAAACTATCTAAACTGAATTTTTCACAATATTTAAAAAATTCTTTCACTTGATTTACTAAAGGCTCTTCACATTGAAGTCTAACTTCTGAAATTTCTATTGGAGGAAGAAATTGATTTTCTAGCAAATATAAATTCACATTTTTAGGAAATCTTTTCAAAACTATCTTTTTCTGAACATCGTCGAATACTATCATTCCTTGATCTGCAATCATAGAAACTTGTCTTATTTTTTCTCCATAAAACCAAGATGAAAATACACAACAACAAATATCGTCTATCTTAAAACTGATATACGAAAAATCTTTTTCTTCAATTTTTCTAACATTATTTATTGGCTTTCCCAACAACCAATATAAAATCATTGAAACATCATGAATAGACAAGTCTAACGTTGGAGATATCGTTCTAACTGGTCCTAAGTTAAGACGTTGTGAAAATATATATCTCACATTTCCGAACATTTTTTCTGTGAACACTTTTTGCTTAATCCATTTCACATAATCGTTATACAAATATGTAAGTCCAACGAAAACGTTTTTTTGATATTTTGAAGACCATTTTACAATATCATCTAATTGCCTTAAACTCAACACTGGAGGTTTTTCAAGTAATATATGAGAATGTTTTATGAATTTTTCAACCCAAATATAATGAGATTCAGCTGGAGAAGCGATTATAATATGACTACAATTCTTCAAATGATCTGAACTTGAATTAAACTTTGGATCGTAAGTCTCAACTTCATAACCTAAATTTTTCAAAATCTTTAAATAATTGTTTCCCCAATAACCTAAACCAATCAATCCTACTTTCATAACAATCTCCTTTGAGAATAAAATTTTTTAATTTTTTCAACCACATATTCTATTTCTTGTTCTTTGATTCCTGGATATATCGGAAGGCTCAATTCTTGATTTACAAATTCAATTTCTTTTTCGAATCCATTAACACTTTCGTTAAATACTTGTGGAAGTATATATGGATAATGTATAAGACATTCAATTCCTTGAGATGACAAATAATTCATTAATTCATTTCTTTCTTTTACTTTTATTGGAAATATATGATAAACTGAAGTTATGATTGATCCTTTTTGAGGAACTAAACTAACTTCTTCAACATCTTTCAATAATCTTGAATATAACAAAGCTTTTTCTTTTCTTTCTTCATTTTGTTTATCTAGAAAATCAAGTTTATAAGATAAAACTGCTGCTTGAATTGCATCAAGTCTTTTGTTAAAACCTAAATATTTATGATCGTATTTTGAAACTCTTCCATAGTCACGTAAAGCTCTAGCTAACTCAGCATAACTTTCATTGTTTGTACATATAGCTCCTCCATCTCCAACTCCTCCTAAATTTTTAGTCGGATAAAAACTGAAACATGAAATATCTCCTAAACTACCAACTCTTTTCTCTGGATAATCTTGATAATAAGCTCCATGAGCTTGACAACAATCTTCTATCAAAAATAAATTATGCTTTTTCACAAATTTCAAAATTTTATTCATTTCTAACGGAATACCATACAAATGAACAACAATTAGAGCTTTAACTGTTTCGTCATAAACTTCTTCAAGTCTATCTGGATCTATCAATCCTTCTTCTGTCACATGACAATATTTAACGTTTACTCCTAAATGTTTAAACGGAGAAACAGTTGAATAAAACGAAATAACAGGAGATATTACTGAATCTCCCGGTTTCAACCCTAGAATTCGAGCTGACAATTCGATTGCATCAGTTCCAGATGAAACTCCAACACAATATTTAACTCCTATATATTCTTTGAACTTATTTTCGAACTCTTCAACATACGGTCCTAATATATACTGTCCACTGAATATACATCTTGCTACTTCGTCTAATATTCCTTTGTTAATCAAGTTTAAATCACAAAATTTTACTTTCATATTTCCTCCTTTTTTATCCGATTCATTCTACGTTTACGTATTTTGTCAATTTTGAACTTTTTTGTCTGGGATAATATATTTCCTATTCCATTAGGATTTTGATTAAACGTCGTCAATGTTTTAACAATCCTTCGAAACGTGATTCATAACTTTCTGCCACTTCTTTTCTTATGCTTTTAATATGACCAGACAAACATTTTCTTATATATTTAAAAGTATCGTTTTGGACATATTTCGAAAGCAATTTAGAGCATAAAAATATACAATCTAAAGAAACTGACAATGATAGTTCACTAGCTTTTATTTTGTTTTTCAAAACTTTCAACGACTCTTCTTTATCTTTCTTTGATTTTACAACTTTGATAATCTTATCAAATATATCCATCATTCCTTTAAATACATCATCATGTCTAGGATTTGTTTCTAAAAGTATCACAGCCAAATTGTTAGCCAAGATACGAACTAAAATTCTTACAAATAATGCATCTTGTTCAGACATGTCTAAATTAAACAATTTCATAATTTTTCCTCCTTTCTTATTAAATAAATTCTATGGTATTCTGAAAGTCCATATTTTTGTATTTCTTTATAATGTTTTCTAGATCTATAACCAGAATTAGTCTTCCAAGATTCAAAACCAGTTTCTTGAGAAAGTTTCTTCATCAATGAATCTCTAAAATTTTTTGCTAGAATTGATGCAGCAGCAATACTCAAACATTTTCTATCTCCTCCAACAACAGATACATAATTTCTAAAACCAATCTTAAAATTTCCATCAACTAAAACTAATTCTGGTTTCATTGTTCTTAACAAATTATCTAATGAACTTTGTCTGGCCAAATGACCACAAATCCAAATATTCTTAATTTGATTTATTGTTGAAACTTCACAAACTCCAAAACTATAACATAAAGCCACTTCTTTTATTTTATCGGACATTTCTTCGTGTATCTCTTTTGGGATTTGCTTAGAGTCAATAATGTAATAACGTGTTTTTCTATAATCGACGTAAACGTTTTTAGCTTTGTCTAAATCTAAAATTACTGAACAAGCGATGATAGGACCAGCGATAGCCCCTAACCCAACTTCGTCAATTCCACATATAATTTTGTATTGACTGAACTTTGAAAATTCTAAAGGTTTGTTTATTTTCTTAACTTTCATTCAAATTGTATGTTATATCACCTAAAATCAAAATTCGATCTTTAAATGAAACCTTAGCTAATGGACCGCTTCCCGAAAACGGATCTAACACTACATCTCCTGGATTTGAAGATTGGTCTACAAATAGTTCATATAATTCTACTGGCTTCACAGATCCTTTTGTAGATTTTATGTAAAAAATATTTCGAATATTCTTTGATTTGATCTTTTTTCTAAAGCCTTTCGAAAGCAAGATTATCACTTCAACTTGATTCCGATATAAATGTCCTAATCCCATTCTAAGCTTATCCCAAAATAAAAATTGACATATATTCAATCCTGAATCTTTGATTATTCCCAATGCTTCAGTTAAAAGAATTGGAGGGCAAAATATATACGAATGACATCTTTCTTTCAAAACTCGATATAATTCTTTAAAAAACATCTTCAATTCTTCCCAAGTCATAATTTGAAAATCTGTTGCTTTGACTGACTTTGAGTTTTTTGATATTCTAAGATTGAATGGCCAAGGAGGATCTGTAATTACTAAATCAATCGAATTATCTTCAAATGGCAAAGGTTTACGACAATCTAAATAAATTTTATTAACTCCAATTTTAAAATTCGTAATCATCTTTAAATAATTCTGTCAGTTTTGATAAAATAGATTTGGCTTGTTTAGTATTATAACACTCTTCGTAAAAAACTATACATATTTGAGAAACTTGAGAACATTCTTCTTCGTTGTTAAATCTTACAAATCCATAAT
>JAWCDI010000064.1:0-5335 GCA_044343505.1 Candidatus Aenigmatarchaeota archaeon
ACCTAAAATTGTTGTAACAATTTCGTAAAACAAACCAATGGAATCCTTTTCTTTCATTTCTGAAATTCTTTTGATTTCACCATTTTCAAAAATATTTACTGTTCCGGATAAACCGTCACCAACACCATCTAAAGTTATGCAAAGGCTTTTTTCAAAGCCAGAAGTAAAAATTGCTGAAGCTGCATGTGCAAGATGGTGGTCAACAACATAAATTTTTGGATTTTCAAAACCAATTTTTTTTAATTTTTTCCTTAATTGATGCTCGGTTATTTTTTTAAGAGCAGTATTGGAGCCGATTCTTGTGATTTCGTATTTTATAACTCTTTTAAATTTCTCAAACTTTGGTTTTGAAACTAACCTTCTTCTAAATTTATAAAACTCATCTTCTAAAAAAGGAAGAGCTCTTGATAAAACTCTAGAAAATTGACTCCCACAACTTGCAACAATAGAAATATCAGAAGGTTTTAGACCAAGGTATTTCAGACATGCATAGATTGAATTAACAGGAAACCTTATATCCAATTTCTTTCTTGTTAATCTCTCTTCATTTATTGCTACTTTAATTTCACCATCTTCTACTATACAAGCCCCGGCGTCATGTCCGTCCCAAATTCCTAAGACTCTCATTCACTCACCACAATTTGAATCTTAATTTTAAAATACTAAAACCCATTTTAACTATGTCATTTAAAATATTGACTTTAGTTTCTTCACTTTCTCTCCAGCTTATAGGGAATTCTTTAACTTTATATTTGTTTCTTTGAGCAAAAATAAGAATTTCTGTATCCCAAAACCAATGGTTAGATTCAGCCATTTTATTAAGTTTTGTTATTACTTTTTTCTTAAAAGCTTTAAATCCGCACTGATGGTCTTTAATTCTAGAATTGAAAACTATCCTTACGATAGAATTATAAACCAAGCTGATAATTTTTCTTTTTAATTTTCTTTCGACTCCTCGATTTTTTAAATAACGAGACCCTGTTACAATATCAAATTTTCTAGCATATTCTATTAAATCTTTTAGGTTTTGTAGAGATGCGGACAAATCTATATCCATATAACCAACAATACCATACTTTGCTATTGAAAATGCCTTTTTAAGGGCTAACCCACGTCCTAGTCTTTTGCTAGAATGTAAAACCCTCAAGTTTTTATATTTCTTGGCAAGTGATAGACTAATTTGATAGGTATTGTCAGTGCTGCCATCCTCAGCTATAATAATTTCATATTTTATCTTAAGTTTGTTTAGTACTTTAATAGTCCTTTTTATGTTTTGTTCAAGTCTCGAAGCTTCATTATATACAGGAAAGACCAGAGAAAACATTCGAACACCTAAGGTACATAATATATTATTAGACGAGATTTACGAAATTCATTTAATTCACCTGCTCCTCTAAAGACATCTATCCAGTTTGTAGGTATAAATTTTGGTTGCATTTCCTCTATGCAACATATGCCCACAGTTCTTGAACCTCCAACAATTACATAAGCATTTTTTATATTTTCTAATTCACTCATATTTATTGGAAGTATATGAAGATGTTGCGTTCTTTTATATCCAGAATAGTAATTTAAAAAATCTACACAAAGATAATCACAATATATTTCTGCTTCTGGTTTATCTTTTAAGAAAGAATGAGCTTCTTTCATATCACTAGTAACATCTTTTAAACTACTGTTTGAAGTATTTACAAAATAAAGCGAGGATATGAAAAGAAAAAGGAGAATAATTCCTTCTATTACCCTATTTTTTAATGAGGATATAAAGTAACTTAAAATGAGCACTGAAGGTATGGAAAGTATCATCATATATCGATCATGTTTTTGAACTACCCAATAATTCAATGTACCATCAGTAACTTGTATTCCTGTCGTTCCAAACTCTAACCATAAAAATAAGATAAAAAACCAGATTAACAAAAAATCTGAAGACCTCTTTCTATTTAAAAAACATATTACAACTCCAAGCAACACAAAAAAATAAAAGAATTCTATATGCGGGTACTTGTATTCAATTGGGACATTTAAACCAAACATATAACTTAAATAAAAAATAGGCTCACTTTCTATATAACATAACTTTAAAAAATTTGTTATAGTTATATTTCGTGTTGGTTCATTGATTCGCTTACTCAAAAGAAAACCTCTATTTACCATATGTCTTAAGAAAGGATGGTCTGTCAAATTATAATAAAAAAGGCTTTCACACATAAGACCAAATAGGAAAATTATTAAAAGCGAAAAATATTTTTTATGGATTTTTCTTTTGTAGAAAAGAATGAAAAATATATAAACTCCAAAAAGAACTACTGCCGTAATTTTTACTAAGTAAGCAAAAAATAAACACAGTCCAGATAGCAAAAAATATTTTGTGTTTTTATCACTTAGTTTATGTTCTCCTTTTAAGAAAAAAAGAACGCTTAATCCCATAAAAAATGTAAGTGGTGTGTCTATGGAAACTCGTGTAGAGTATAGTAGTTGAAGAGGAAAAATTGATATTAAAAATGCAGCAATTATACCAACTTTATGGTTAAATAGAATTTTTCCTAAAAAATATGTGGTGATTATTATTCCTTGAAAACAAATAATTGTCCATAAAACTGTCGTGAACTCGTTGATACCAAAAACCAACCAAAAAAATGCTATTGGCAAGAACATAAAAGGTCTAAAGCTAAAAGCTTCTGAGGGGTCATATAACCCACTCTCTCGAACACTTCTATACTGCTTTAATAAAGAAAGAAATTCACCTTTTAAGACTAGATAGCTGTTTCTAAGAATTATGCCTTCATCACTTGGGTGGGCAGTGTAACCTGTAAAAAATATTAATTGTAAAAAGAGAGCAAATATTGAAATTAAAAGCAAATGAAAATACCTATTTAAAAAATCAATGAACTTGTTCTTAAGGTGCATAGTAGATCCTTGGGTTAAAATTCGAAAATATCCCTAATGTTGGGAGGCTTATATTCGTTAGCAATAGCCACTTGTTTGGTGGAGTGGTCATAAATTTTGGGTAGCTATCTTTATTTATATAAGTGTAGGGATCCACTTGAGTAACAACATAAGAATCGGTAATGAATTCTCCATTATTGTTAAAATCGTCACTACAGTTTATAAAACCACACTCATATATTCTTAACCTACTAATGAAACTGTCATCATACTGCGAGAAAAATTTAAACTTTGATATGTCCCATCCATTTGGGATATATATTGTCTTTTCAGGAAGTTTCCTGAGATAATTAACAGTTTCTCTTATGTAACCCATACCATTTCTCAAGAATAGCCAGCTTTGATAAGTGTAAAAAATTGAGGTGAAACTTAATAAACTAATGCCTAAAATAAACACAAATACTCTCCACTTTTTCCCGTCAAATGTAAAAAACCTTGCCACTAAAATCATGCTTGGTACGGAGAAAAAAGATAAAAATCTGGGATGTCTTGCATAGAGACAATAACTCATAATTTTTGTGCAATAAAATTGGAGACCATACTCAAAAAATGCAAATGAAAATAAAAAGAAAAAAGCAAGAAATATAGCATTTTTATCTTTTTTATAAAAAAGGTAAATCACGGACAAAATTACAAAGTAATAAACAAACCCAAATAATGGTTTGTTATGTAACCATCCAAAAAAAGGTCCAATATTAAACATCATGTTAATGTACCACAATAAATCAGAATTGCTATTTAAATCATGAGTAAAGAAATATTGTCTTACCTTTTCTCCATAAAACCACTCGCCACTCAAGCTATAAAAGTGAATCAACTGAATTAAGAAAATTATCAAAAAGCCAATAAACATCAAAAAGTATCTTAAAAAAGTTTTTTTGCTTAAATATCTTTTTAATCTGTCTTTTTTATGAAAAATCTGTAGAAACACATAAAAACATAAGATAGGTACCAATAATATAATAACAGATTTTGTCAAATAAGATAGACCAATTAAAATACCTGAAATAAATGAATACAAAAATTTACCCGTTTTCTCACCTTTAATGAAAAATAATAAAGAAGTCATAGAGAAAAATTGGAGAGGTATTTCTGGACCAACCTGGGTTGAATAAATCACATCTAGAGGGAATATACACATAAGGAAAGCCGCAACTAACCCGGTTTTTTCATTAAAGAGTTCCTTAGCCAAGAAATATGTGACTATAATGTTTGCTAGAGACAAAGAAAGGAAATAAATTGAAGTAGAAATTTCGCTTATGCCAAAAACCTTCCAGAAAAACACTACAGGATAATAGACAGTTATTCTCACACCCCATTCTACTGCATTTGGCGGTACGAATTTAACACCTTTATAGATTTTTTCTGCAAATTCAAGGTAGTATGAATCGTCATTAAAACCAATTCCAACGAAAAAATACAATCTTAAACATAGGGATAAAATTAATATTAAAGTTAACCAAAAACCATATATAATTCTTCTTTGAATTTTTTGTTTCCTTCTCATATTAAACCCAATTGCTTAAAATCATTTGGTGTGCTTCACAAGGTGTCCAACAAGATGGACATTTCCCATTTTTTATTAACTCTTTTGCTTTTTTTGCTCTTGTAGAGTTCAAAATTTTTAATAAATTGTAATTATTTTCTCTCAAATTTCCTAGTTTAAAATTAAAAATACTACAAGGATAAACATTCCCATAAGGATCTACAAATGCCGAGAGATTGTAAATATTGCAATCTACCGGCATTTTTTGGTTCTTGAGGTATTTCATTCCCCAAAGCAAATATTTCCTATTTATAAGAGAAATTAAATCATACATTCTTTTCTGCGAAAGAATTTTTTTTATCTCTTTAATAGCAGCTTTAGAGAATTCTTTGAAGTCCATGTTCCCCATATCCTTATAGGTTGTGTGATAATAGATTTCTGATAAATGAAAAATATTAACATGAAAATCATTAGAAGAGATGTAAGGAAAGATCTTCTTAACTTCTCTTACTGTTTCATCAAACTTATTTACATTAAAAGGAGAAATTGTATATCCAAAAAAAACTTTAAAATTTTTATACTTTTTTTCAAATTTTTTCAATTTTTTGAAAGTCTCCATTGCTTTTTCCCAAGATCCCTCAATACCTCTTATGAATTCATGGATTTCTTTTGGTCCATCCAAACTAACAGTAATTATGTAATTTCCTTTAAAAAACTTTAAAATTCTTTCAATTTTTTCTTCAATAAGATTTGGTATTAAACCGTTTGTTGGTGTTGTAAGAAGGTATAAATCCAATTCTTCATCGAGCGTTTTTACTATCTCTACATAATCTTTCCTTAAGAAAGGTTCACCACCAGTTAACCTCAACCAATGTATAAATTTTATTTTTTTTGCAAAAT
>JAWCDI010000065.1:0-5312 GCA_044343505.1 Candidatus Aenigmatarchaeota archaeon
TGTATTTCTATACTTATAAATATTTATAAATTTATAATCTATTATAAATTTCAACAATTTTTTTGGCATTCTTTTCTGAAAAATGTTTTTCTGCGAATTTTCTAGGATTTTCACCTTTTTTTGGTCTTGGGCAAGGCACATTTTTATTTGCTATTACTTTTGCACCGCATGCCAAAGCTTCCATACAGCATCTATTGAACCCTTCTCTTGAATATTTTACCGGAAGATAAACATACTCCACTTTGTTGTACCATCTTATGAGACTCTTTTCATCTAAGAAACCCAAATACTTTAAATTTTTCTGATTTTGGTCTATTAATTTTTGAAGCGGTCCATCACCAGCTACAAAATATTTTCTTTCCGGATGTTTTTTAGATTCTTCTATAAAAGTAGGAAATCCTTTAATTTCATCTAAATAACCAACAAATAAATAGCTGTTTTTTATTTTTTTGATTTTTAATGGTTTGTATTTATTAAGGTCAAGCCACTGGGTTATAATCGTAATTTTACTTTTTGGGATATGAGAGTAGAGTGGAGCAGCCACATTTCGACTTACACAGATTATATGATCTGCAAATCTAAGTATTTTTCTCAAAAAGAACCTCTTTACATTTCCTTTTAATAAATAAACATTATGCAAGGTAACAATTTTTTTACTTTTTGTTAATAAATTGGTTAGTAAAATTTTAACAAATGAAATAGGATCTTGAGCATCAATAATATCATATTTATTTCTTATTGCAAGAAGCTGTTTAATAGATGGGGCTTCCAAGACATTGATATTGCAGACTCTCTTAAGATCTTTGACATATTTTTCTATACCTCTGTTTACTTTGAGCCGGGTACTAGTTACGACAAGGACTTTTTTCTTCATTAAGTACATATTATTTTTAGTGGGTGAACTTTTTTAAAGTTTTTTTTATTAGAGATATTATGATAAAAATTTCAGCTTGCCTTGTAGTTCATAATGAAGAGAAATTAATTAAAAGATGTTTAGATAGCATAAAAAATGTTGTCGATGAAATAATATTAGTCCATGATGGTTCTTGTAGTGATAATACTTTAAATATAGCAAGAAAATATACAAATAAAATTTTTGTCAGACCATATATAGGAATCGCAGAACCGCATAGAGTTTTTACTTATAAAAAAGCGAAAGGCGAGTGGATATTGAAGATCGATGCTGATGAATTTTTATCTAAACAAGCACAAAAAAAAATTAGAAAGTTAATTCAATCTGAAGATATTGACGGATATTTTTTTGTATGGAGATTATGGGATGGGAAAAAATATTTGACAAAAAACTGGCCACATAAGCTTTGTCTTTTCAGAAAAAATAAAATGAGTTTCTTTGGTTTTCCACAGTATACAGAAACAGTTGAAGGAAAAACTAAAAAAATAGACTTAGAATTAGAGCATAAACCTTTATACAACAATTATACTTTTTATACCTTCAAGAAAAAGTGGTTACGTTGGGCCAGCATACAAGCAGAATATACTCTTAAAGATTTTAAAAAAATTCCTGCTTTTGGAAAAAATCCTAAAGTAAAATTTATGACAATACTAAAAAGAAAATTTCCTCTTTTTGTAATTTTCTTTGTATTTCCTTTATCTTTTTTAAAACAATTTTTTTTAGATTCTTTTTGGAGAGCTGGATATGTGGGTTTTAAAATTTCTTTAATACATGGGTTATACCAATTTTTTGTTTGCTTTTATATACTTAAATTAAAAATGATTAAAAAATGAAAATTTTGTTTGTTGGATTAACCCCGCCAGAAGAAGGAGGAGTAGAACGATGTATATACGAACTCTCATCAAGGATTAAAGATAGTCATGTTTTAACTCAGAGAAGCAGTATTTGTAAGAATAAAATTTCGTTTCCATTATTCTCTATAAAAAGCATATTGTTTAAAAATATTTTGCTTTTTTTGTTTTTTCTTCTTTATTTGCCGAAAATAATGATCAAGAAAAAATTTGATATAGTCCATATACACAATCATTTTTTATTTTTTTTCATTATTCCTTTAAAATTAAGAGGATATAAAGTTGTTTTGACAATACATGGCTTGAAGGGTTTTAAATTTTATGATAACAAGCTTCTTTGGTTTTTTATAAAAAATATGATTCGTCTTGCAAATGGAGTAATATGCATCACACCAAGAATAAAAAAAGTCATAGAAAGTATAAACGTTAATTCTATTTATATTCCAAACGGAGTAAACTTAAAGTTATATCCTAGAAGGAAGAGGAGGAAAGAAAATGAAATACTTTTCTTAGGAAGAATTCATAAGCAAAAAGGGTTAGTCTATCTCTTAGAAGCTTTTATGAAAATAAAAAATAAAATCCCAACTTTTAAATTACGAATTGTAGGTAAGATAAACGATTACGCATATAAATTAAAAGAAAGATTTTGTGATAAGCAAATTATTTGGGAAGGTTTTATATTGGATGATAAGAAGAAAATAGAACTATTAACATCATGTTATTGTATTGTACTCCCTAGTTTATGGGAAGGCTTTCCTCTGACTCTATTAGAGGCTCTGGCTAGCGGGAGGCCCGTAATTGTTTCTTCTCTTCCTCAAATAAAAGAAATTTTAAATGAAGGAGAAGTAATATTTGTTAAGCCTCGCTCATCTAAAGATATAGCAAAAAAGATTTTATTATTAGTAAAAAACAAAAAACTAGCGGAAGAGATTGGAATAAAAGGTAAAGAAAAGTCAAAAATTTTTAGTTGGGAAAGAATAGCAGAAGAACATATAAAATTTTATCAAAAGCTATTAAAATGAAAATCTCTATTATAGTTCCATCTTGTGGAAGGCCGAAAATTTTAGAAAATTGCTTAAAATCTCTTAAAAAAATAGAGCCAATAGAAGAAACAATCGAAACAATTGCAGTAATAAATGACGATAATCCAGCAAATATCAATCAGTATACAAAAATCATTAATAAGTATAGAAAAGATCTGAATATAAAATCTCTAATTTTTCAAAAACGAATTGGAAGCGTAAGAGCAAGAAATGAAGGAATTAAAAAAGCGGAAGGAAAATTAATTTTCTTTTTTGACGATGATATCAAAATTTTACCCGATTATTTTAAAAAAATTCTTCCTTTATTTAAAGGAAAAGTAGGGGCAGTTGGTGGCGCTGAAATAAAGAAAAAATCAAGCATATTACATAATATTTGGTTTTCCATAAGAAAAATAAGGAGTATAACAAACGATGGAGACGTTGTTTCAAATTTCTTTTACGACCCTCAATCAAAAGAGGTTTTTGAAGTAGATCATCTTCATGGTTCAAACTTTGGGATTAAGCGAGAAGTTTTAAAAAAAGTCAAGGGTTTTGACGAGAACTTTTACGGCGTGTATAGGGACGAGACTGATTTTATATACAGAATTCGAAAGGCTGGCTACAAAATATTGTTTTTACCATCAACAGGAGTTATCCACAAACAGACGGTTAAAGGAGGAAACGTTCCCCCTAAGGAAAAGAAGAAATGGGCCTATTGGTATCATCGAAATAATTCTTATTTTTTCTTCAAAAATGTTTACACAGGAAATTTTTTTTATTTCCTGTTATTTTTATTTAGAGAATTTTTTTATAGTATATTGAAAGCTATAGTTTATAGAAATGCTTACTTTATCATTCAATATCCGAAAATTATCGAAGGATACCAACTCGCTAAAAATCGAAAATTTAAGAAAAAATGATAACAATAGCCATAACTGCTTTTAAAGAAGAAAGGACAATTGGTAGGGCAATAAAAGCAATTCTTAATCAGAAAATTAAAGAAAAGTACGAATTACTTATAGTTGCTCCAGATATAGAAACATTAAATGCCGCAAAGAAATATCGAGAAAAGCATTCTCAAATAAAATTAATAAAGGATGCTGGTGAAGGGAAGCCCGCAGCATTAAATTTAATATTCAAAAAAGCGAAGGGGCGTATTATTGTTTTAACTGATGGGGATGTTTTTGTCGGAAAAAATGCAATCTCCGAACTCTTAAATGGGTTTACCAGCCCAAAAGTTGGTGCAGTAAGTGGTAGGGTAATTTCTTTAAATTCAAGAGATAATATGCTTGGTTACTGGTCCCATCTTCTTGTTGACGCGGCACATAAAGAAAGAATGAAGAGAATGAAAAGAAAACAATTTTTAGAGTGTTCTGGCTATCTATACGCTATTCGAAATGTTGTTAAGAAAATTCCTAAAGAAGCCCTCTCTGAAGATGCTCTTATATCTCATATAATCGCAAAAAAAGGTTATCTTATTAATTATGCTCCAAAAGCTTGCGTTTATGTAAAATTCCCAACAACTTTTACTGATTGGATAAAACAAAAAAAACGTTCTGCGGGGGGCTATCTTCAAATTAGGAGATTAATAAAAGGCAAAGAAAATCAAATGAGAACTTTTTTAAAAGAGGCAATTCATTTTTGGTTTCCATTTAAATATGCCAAGAATCTTAAAGAAACCTTCTGGAGTTTAATTTTGCTGTTTGCTCGTGCTTATCTCTGGATTTTAATTTTCATAGACGTTAAGATCAAAAGAAAAAAATTAAAACAGATATGGCTAAGAGTAGAAACAACTAAATAATTCTTCGAGTGGGGTCTTGGATAAATATTCAAAGAAAAATTATTAAGCCAATTATTACTAAAGCGATTTCGAGAGCGCATAAAGCTAGAACGACTTCGTGTTCGTAAACTTTATGACTCGGTTTAATTTTTTTTATGAATTTAAGGAAAAAGTGTGTCAAACTTCTAATTTCTTTGCTCGGCGGCTCTAAAGAATTATCTTTTTGAGGCAAGCCAAAATTTTCTGCCTTGAAATTACTTCTTGCTTTTAAGATTCCTTCTGCAATGTATGGAGTAAAAATCAGCAATGCAAACTTTTCCATATTGCCGAGTATGGCAAAGCATGCAATTAAAGCGCCCAAGCTGAAAGTTAAGCTATCGCCTGGAAAAACTTTTGCGGGAAATTTATTGAACACAAGGAAGCCAGCAAGAGCAAATATGATTATTGCAGCTATCAAAGTAAGCCATAGCTGTCCTGTAATTAAAGCCATTGTGCCTAGTGCAAAAAAAATTATAATGCCGAGCCAAGATTCTAGGCCGTTATAGCCGGCAAGCAAGTTATAGCCATTGGTTGCACCCACAATAGCCAAAGGAATTAAAATAAGAGGATAAGCCAAGCCGATCCAAACTCGTCCTAAAAAAGGCAGTGTAATTACATCAGAACCAGCGTTTATAACAACAAGAGGAATGGCAACAGGCAAGGTTAGTAGCATCGAAGTCCAACCGCCCAAACCGCGAGTAATTTTT
>JAWCDI010000066.1:0-5304 GCA_044343505.1 Candidatus Aenigmatarchaeota archaeon
CTGGAAAGTATGCTGGCCTTGAAGTCAAAGAAGCAAGGGAGAAGATAATTCAAGATCTAGAAGCTCAAGGGCTTGTGGTTAAAAAAGAAATTATAAAACATCGCACGCCAGTTTGCGAGAGGAGTAAAACTCCTATAGAGATAATTTCCCTCGACGAATTCTACTTGAAACAATTACCTTTCCTAGAAAATTTGAAGAAAATAGCTGAAAGAATAAAATTTCATCCTGAAAGGCATAGGCAATTACTTTATGATTGGATTAAATCGATAACCATAGATTGGCCAATATCCAGGAGAAGGTTTTACGGAACTGAAGTTCCGGTTTGGTACTGTAAAAAATGTGGAAAACCTAACTTACCAAAACCTGGAAAATACTATCAACCATGGAAAGAAAAACCTCCTTTCAAGAAATGTGAACATTGCAAAGGAGAAGAATTCGAAGGTGAAACGAGGACTTTTGATACATGGTTCGACTCGAGTATTTCTCCCCTCTTCATAACAAAATTCTTGAGAGACGATAAATTTTTCAAGAAAGCTTATCCAACTTCCTTAAGACCTCAAGGAAAAGATATAGTGAGGACTTGGTTATACTATACTCTGCTAAGATGCTATCAGTTAACTAGAAAAATTCCGTGGGAGCACGCATGGATAACGGGGTTTGGTGTTGATGAAAAAGGAGAAAAGATGAGTAAAAGTAAAGGGAACGTTATAGATCCTTTGCCGATTTTGGAAAAATACGGTGCCGATACTTTCAGGTTTTGGTCCGCCCAAGAATCAAGTCTTGGTGAAGATTTCCGTTGCTCTGAGCAAAGAATAGCAAACGCTGGTAAATTCTTGACAAAATTGTGGAACATAGCCAGGTTCGTTTCTTCTTTCCCACAACCTAAAAAAGCTAAGCTTACAGAAACGGATAAATGGATTTTGGCTGAGCTAAGCAAGCTGATAGAAGGATGCTTGAAAGGATACGAAGAGTTCAACTTCTTCATACCTGCTACAAAATTGAGAGAATTCACTTGGAATTTGTTCGCTAGCCATTACGTAGAAATGGTTAAACCAAGGGCTTACGGTGAAAATTTCAGTAAAGAAGAGCAGCGATCAGCTTGGTTCACTTTACACACTTGCTTGAAAAATATTTTATTATTACTAGCACCTATTGTACCTTTCATAACTGAGAAGATATGGTCAGAGCTATACGGCAAAAAATCGATTCATCTGCAAAATTTCCCCAAACCTTTATGGAAAACTGAGCACGCAAAACTGACTGAAAAAATAGTTGAGTTCAATTCCAAAGTTTGGAATTTGAAGAAAGAGAAGGGGATTTCCCTTAAAGATGAGATAGAAATTAAAATTCCTGAAGAGCTTAAAGTTTTTGAGAAAGATTTAAGAGCGATGCACAACATACGTTAAAAATTTGTAAAGGTGTAAGCATGGTTGAAATGAAAGAAGAAGAAAAACTTGCCTTGAAAAAACTCATAAAGGAACTTGAAAAAATAAGGGGGAGGCATACTGAATTGGTTAGCGTTTACATCCCTTCTGGCTACAATTTAACAGAAGCCATGAACCAACTATTCCAGGAAAAAGGAACCGCAAACAATATAAAAAGTAAAAGTACTAGGAAGAACGTTCTGGCTGCTTTGGAGAAAATAATCCAGCATCTTAAGCTTTTCAGGAAAACTCCTGATAATGGGTTGGTGATTTTTTGTGGAAATGTTTCAGATGTCGAAGGGAAAGTTGATATAAAACTTTGGAGTTATGAGCCGCCTGTTCCGATTTCCCAAAAAATTTACTGGTGTGATCAAACTTTTGTTCTAGATCCTTTAAAAGAATTGATAGAGGAGAAAGAAGTTTATGGCTTGATAACACTAGATGCAAGAGAAGCAACTGTAGGATTACTGAAAGGTAAAAGGATAGAGAAGATTAAGAGTTTTGAATCAACAGTACCGAGCAAAACCGTGAAAGGTGGTATGTCGCAGAAAAGGTACGATAGGATAAGGGACGATGCCTTGAACGAGTTCTTGAAAAAAGTTGGGGAAGAAGCTTCAAAATTCTTCTTACAGCAACCCGAACTCAAAGGGATAATCATAGGTGGGCCTGGTCCAACCAAAGAAATTTTTTACGAAAAAGGCTACCTTCACTACCAGCTTCAGAAAAAAGTCCTTGGTGTGAAAGATATAGGATCTACAGATGATTATGGATTGGAAGAACTGGTGAATAAATCGCAAGATCTGTTGAAAGAAGCCTTGATAACTAAAGAAAGAGATCTTTTGAACAAATTTTTCGTTGAGTTAAAGAACGAGGGTAACGTTGTTTACGGATTCGAAGAAACTGTAAAAGCTTTGGAAGCTGGTGCTGTAGACACACTTCTCATTTCTGAAGAATTCAACTTGGTAAGGGTGAAGTTCAGATGTGTTTGTGGATATAAGGAAGAAAAAGTTTTGCCAAAATTCTTGGTGGAGAAACAAAAGTGTCCTGTATGTGGACAAAAATTGATAGTTGAAGGAAGTGAAGAATTGCTCGATCAACTTGTTGAAAAAGCTTCCTCGCTTGGAACAAAAATCGAATATATTTCAACCGAAACAAGCGAAGGCATACAATTCAAAGAGCTTAGTGGAATAGGTGCTATTTTGAGGTATAGAGTTTAATGTTATACGAACATAAAATATTATATTTAAAAAACAAATTTTCTTTTAGGTGCAAAAGATGAAACAAAAAATCGGGGAATATTCTTTCCTCGTAGGTATAGTAATAGCAGTATTGGCAGGACTTTTGCTACAGAGTGGTGGGTTGGTGGCAATAGCTCTAGTGATACTTGGGTTAATAGTTGGTCTACTCAACATAACAGCAAAAGAAACAACACCGTTTTTAATCGCTTCCGTAGCTTTATTGCTAGCTGGTTCAGCTGGTCTTGAAAAATTACCTATAGTGGGAAGATACCTTGAAGCTATAGTGGGTAACATAGTTGTTTTCGTGGCTCCAGCGGCAGCGATAGTTGCTTTGAAAACTGTGTTTGATTTAGCGAAGAAGAAATGAACTTTTCCCCTGTTTTTATTTTTTTAATCAAACTTCAAATTGAAGAATTCTATCGCATTATTAGTGGTTATTTCGTCCACTTCTTCAAAACTCATCTTCTTTATCTCGCTTATCTTCTCTATCACAAATTTCACAGAATTTGGATCATTCCTTTTTCCACCCGGACCTAACCATGGAGCATCTGTTTCTGTCAAGATTTGCTCTAAAGGCATGTCCCTCACAACTTTCTTCACTTTCTTGCTGGTTAGAAGAGTTGTGTTAACAGAAACGTACCAACCATTCTCCTTCACTTTCTTGACCAGATCGTTTGCTGTGAAAAAATGCATTAAAACTTTTCTCACTTTTTCTTCCTCTAGGATTTGGATAGCTTCAGCAAAAGCTTTCCTTGCATGAACAACCAAAGGCTTGTCCAGCTCTTCCGCGATATGGATAAAATCTTTGAACATCTCTTTTTGTTTTCCCCTCCACTCTTCTTCTACCAAGAAATCTAAACCAACTTCCCCTATCCCAACTATTTTTTCCCTATTTTTCCTCACTATGTCCAAGAATTCCATCCTTTCTGCTTCACCGATTTCCTTCACGTACTCCGGATGAATTCCGACAGTTGTAAATAAAAAGTTCTTATATTTCTCAACGAGTCGCATAGTTAGCTCGAAATCTGCTGGATGGACGCAAGAAGTTATAACAGCTTTCATTTCTTTTCTGCATTTCTCTATAACTTCTTCCCTATCTTGATCGTAATCTGGTTGCTCAAGATGACAGTGTACGTCTATCATTTTCCACCTCTTACATAAATCTAGCTAACAAAAGGAAAGAAAACCCTATCAAATAAGTGAAGAAGTAACCAGCTAGTATTCTTGGTATTATCGTCCTTAACCTCTTGTTCTTACCTAAACGTTTAACGAACTTATCAACACCTGGAATTTTCCTAACAAGCCTATCTATAGGGTTGATGATGACCTCTGGGAGCATCATGCCTATTGCTAGTGAAACCAAAAACTGTATACCAAAATCTGGAAAAATTGGGTTGGAAAACATCAACCCTATTAAGGTTAACACTTCTTTCATCTTTATATCTTATCAATTAAAAAAATTAATCTTTGTGGCAACAAAATAATAATATGAAGTTCAAGAGTATAAAGCCTTTCTTGTTCATACTAGCATTCATAGGTTTGAGTTTGATAGGGATAAGCATTTATTCCATCATATTTCCCGGAAGAGAAGCTATAGAATTCAAGCTTAACGTTATCTCCCTACTTTCAGGTTTCTCTTACTTGATTTTTGTGCTTGTTGTTTGGGGACTTTTCGGAAAGAAGAGGTAAGCGAGTTCGTAAATTCCAAAACTTTCAACCCTTCTCCTAAAGTTTCCCTTATCAATATGGAGTAAGTACTCACCAAATTTTCAATTCTGTACATGAAGCCGCGAGTATCAAAATCTCCCCTGTACTTAAACTTCATCTCTTCTTCTTCCAACTTATTTATGAATATTAAACTCAGAATTCTGAGAAACGTGGAAATCAGAAGAACTGCACCCAATCCTATTTTTTCAGAGACTATTCCTCCTACCACGGGCCCAAAAGAAGATCCAAGACCAACTATCAAGTTGTAAAAGCCTATCGAGGAATCAAGTTTTTCCCTAGGCACTGCATGCGCCAAATAGGTAAAAGTTGCTATGTTGAAGCCTGTCCATCCTAAAGATGCTACAACTTCATAGACATATATCCACTCTATTTTCGGCGAAATCACGTAAATCGACGGAAGGAAAGAGATTGGTATTATGCATACGTAAAAAACGATCTTTGGCCCAATTTTATCTAAAGTCCTTCCCCATGGCCTGGAGAATATTATGAAAGTTATCGCTGAGATTACAGATATTATAGCTACGTTTATTATACTTCCTCCCTTGTTTGTTACGAGATAAACCGAAAGGAATGGTGAGGAAAAAGTTACAGAAAAATTCAAGAATGTCACCATGATCATAAGTCTGAGCATCTTGGTTTCTTTCTTCAAGCTGGAAAAATTCCACATACTTTTAATCAGCGTTTTCAAATCTTCGTTCCTTCTAAGAAAGTTTACTTCCCTCACCCAAATAAAAGGTAACCTGCTCAACAAACCGAATAAAGCTATGATGAAAAAGAAAAATGGTAAGAAGCCGAGTGTGTTCAGTATGAGGCCTGCGATTAAAGTTCCGACAAGGTTTGCAAAATTTCTAACTAGGGTGAAATTTCCCTCAACTTCGCTTGCCTTGTACTTCGGTATTAACCTCAAGAGTAAA
>JAWCDI010000067.1:0-5245 GCA_044343505.1 Candidatus Aenigmatarchaeota archaeon
AAGAAACTAACGTTAGAGTCAGGGATGAAGACATCTACATAACTGAAAATGGTGTAAAAATGATATATTTCTATCGCACAGAAGAAGATAAAAGAAATTTCGAAAGATTGTGTGACAGTGATGAATACATAAGCAGAAAGAGGAAAAAGTTAGAATTGATGTAAAGTTACTTGATTATAAACCTCTCCACGAATCTAGCTTTATTCTGTAGTATAACTATCCTCGATTCTTCTTGTTCGTCCATGTACTCGAAATCTGGTAAGAAATTCAAAAGTTTCCCTGCCCAAGTTTTTATTTCATCGTGATCGAGCATATGCTCGGCTGAAAGTCTTGATATAGAGCTACCAACATGCATGTAAGATTTGACTTCAACAAAATTTGGGTTGGCTTTTCCAACGATTTTAGCGAAATATTCCACCTCTTCTTCACAATCGTTCAAGCCTTTAATCAAAGTTATCCTTAAAACTGTCCTGGCTTCAGTTTTTTTCATGAACTTCAAGCTTTCATTAAACCTTTCCCACGCATCTTTCAACAATGGACAATTCACTTTAAAGAAAGTTCCTTTTTTTCCTGCATTCACGCTCAAGTAAATTTGCGTTGGTAAAGAATTTTCTTCTTCAATTCTCTTCAACATCTTCGGTTCTAGCCCGTTCGTTACCAGAAATATAGATTTAGTCTTTGGTAAAGATCTCAAGTAATTTATCATCTCTGGTAATTTTGGATAGATCGTGGGTTCACCACTCAAAGAAATAGCGAAATGTGTCGGCTCGTAAGCTTCTTTCAACAAGCCTTTATCAACCATTTTATTACTCCCGAAACCTGTTAAAAGCCTTCTCCTCTCTTTTATCAATCCTTGTATTATTTCTTCAGGTTCATACACTTCTTCCTCTTTCATCTCGATCAATTTGTAAAATTCTGTCGGACGCCAGCAATAAACACAACGATTTTGACAATACATACCTGCCGGAGAAAATTCCATACATCTATGCGTCTCTATACCGAAGAACTTGTTCTTATAACAAGTTCCTTGACCTCTCAAAGCTCTTTTAGTCCAGTTGCAAATGTGAACTGTAGAATGACCGAAAATTCCATAATTAGCTTTTCTCAACTTTTTAGCCGTGTCTTGATCTATCTTGAGTTTTTCCATATTCTAAATTTCATTCGATCAACAGATTTTAAAGTTTATCGATGCGAAGAAATTAAAGGATTGGTAACAAGATTAATATAAGATGGGCCCGTAGCTCAGCATGGTAGAGCAGCTGGCTCTTAACCAGTTGGTCGTGGGTTCAAATCCCACCGGGCCCACATAACTCAAGTACAATTCTTTCTGATAGATGCGACGGAAAAATTTAATGGATACAACCAGCACAAAAATAAGGTACTATTTTGGAAATAAGTTTCTTGAGTTTGTTAATAAGTTCGAGTTGAATAAAATTGTGAAAGGGATGTGTCAAAGGTTGAAAAATTACCAAAAGCTAAGATGGGCTTTAGTTAACAAACACGTTTTAAGTACTTAAGAAATCCAAAGAATGGTTTTGAAACGATTTATCCACTGCAAATATGGATGTAGTAGAGTATTACAAGTTTAGGAAAGAAAATTGTACAAAACTCAAGTTATTTAAAGATTAAATTTCAAGGAAGAAATATGTTCATAAGTTTGAGATTTTCTGACATCAACGGGGTTTTGAAAGAAGTTTTAGTTTCTGAGAAAAAGTTCAGGGAAGTAAGGGAAAAAGGAGTTTGGTTTGATGGTTCTTCTATATTGGGTTTAGTTAGGAGGTATGAGAGTGATATGAGGTTGAAGCCTGATGAGCGTTCTAGGTTTAGGTTGAACGATCTTGAAGTTTATTTTTGCAACGTTTACCAAGGAGATAAACCCTATGAAGGCGATCCTAGGTTCATACTTCAAAAAGTTTTGAGTGAAATTGAAAATTTGGGCCTCAAAGCTTTAACTTCGGGTGAACTGGAATTTTACTTGTTGAGGAATGATGAAAAGATAGATAAAGGAAGTTATTTCGATGTTTCTCCTAGAGACAAAGCTCATGAAGTTAAGCTAAAAATAGTTGAAATGTTGTCAAGAGCTGGGATAGAATGGGATACAGGACATCACGAAGTTGGGCCTGGACAAAATGAGATCGATATAAAATACGATGATGCACTTTTGACAAGCGATAAAATCTTGCTAACTAAGAACGTTGTTAAGCTTGTTGCAGAAAGCTTAGGCTTGAAAGCAACTTTCATGCCAAAACCTTTCGAAGGCTTACCTGGCAATGGAATGCATCTACACTTCAGTTTATGGAAAGGAGAAAAGAATTTATTTTACGATGAAAAACAAAAACTTTCACAAACTGCTAAATTCTTCATCGGTGGAATTTTAAAACATGTTAAAGCTATTACAGCCATAGTTAATCCTACTATCAATTCTTACAAAAGACTTGGAGAATTCGAAGCTCCGAAGTATATTTACTGGGGAAGTAAGAACAGGGATGCTTTGATAAGGATACCAGATATAATCCATCCCAGTTCTGCTAGGATAGAATTCAGGGCTTCTGATCCTAGCAGTAATCCATACCTTGCATTCTCAGTTCTGCTCAAAGCAGGTCTTGACGGGATAAAAAACGAGATCTCTCCTCAAGAAGCTTTAGAAGAAGATATATATGAAAGCGGTGCTTACAAATCATTAGACACACTACCTTCCACGCTTCAAGAGGCTATAGATGAATTGAAAAAAGATGAATTGCTCAAGAATTTGTTAGGTCCAACTTTTGAAAAATTCGTAGAATTGAAAGAAGCTGAAGTAAGAGATTTCTTGAAGAAAAATATAACTGATTGGGAATTCGAGAAATATTTCGATGTCTAGTTGCTTTATGTAAAAAAAATATAAATTTTATATATGGGGAATAAATCCAAGATAATCCCTATAAAGTTCGATAAAGATTTGATTGATGTATTGAACGTGATAACAAAAATCTTTATTCGAGTAACTGAAGCTGTTAGAGGTGGAAGAAATGAACACCTACATAACTAGAATTGTTCTGCAAGGTTTCAAGAGCTTCAACAGGAAAGTTGCTGTACCTTTCCTACCAGGCTTTAACGTGATCTGCGGACCCAACGGCGTAGGAAAATCAAACATATTAGATGCTATAGCTTTTGTTATAGGAAGTACTTCGGTAAGATCTCTCAGAGCCCATAGGCTTCATGAGTTGATTTTCCATGGGAGTGATGGTAAGCCACCTGCAGAAATGGCCTCCGTTACTATGTACCTTGATAATTCAAACAAGATATTTCCTTACGATGAAAAAGAAATTTCTATCACGAGAAAAGTTAACAAGAAAGGAGTTTCTATATACAAACTCAACGGAAAAACTACCACTAGAGAAAAAATATTGGAAGTTTTGGCTGCAGCGAGGATTTATCCCGACGGCCACAACATAGTGTTGCAAGGTGATGTAACTAATGTTATAGAGATGAACCCGGTAGAGAGGAGGGCGATAATAGATGAGATTTCGGGGATAGCTGAATACAACGAGAAAAAAGAGAAGGCGATGAAAGATTTGGCTGAAGTCGATTCGAAATTGAGGGAAGCTGAAATAATAATAACCGAGAGGTATGATATATTCAAGAAATTAGAAGAAGAGAGGAACGCTGCTTTGAGGTTTCAAGAACTTCAAGCCAGGCTTCAACTCTTGAAAGCTTCTTTAGCTTTCAAGAAGATGGAAGAATTCAACAAAACTTTGGAAGAGTTGAACAAAGAAATAGAAGAAAAGGAGAAAGAGAACAAGTTGTTGCAAGAAGAGATAGAGTCTTTAGAGTATCAATTAGACCAAAAAGAGAGGGGTATAAGGGAAATAGCTTCAAAACTATTGTCTTTATCGAAAATGGTGGAAATAGAGAAGGAGATCTCTTATCTCAGGACGAAGATATTGATAAATAAAGATAAAATTGATTCAAACAAGAAAGAAATAGAAAGGTTAGATTTGTTGATACAAAAATTGAGGGAAATCGAAGCTAAAGGTGATGCTCTACCTAAAGTTGTTAAAGCTGTTTTAGACCAAAACTTCAAAGGCGTTTTTGGAATTTTTTCAAGTTTAATCAAAGTTCCGGAAGAGTTTCAAGTAGCTGTAGAAGTTGCAGCAGGTCCTCATCTTCATGACATAATAGTTGATACTGACGAAACAGCTAAAAATTGCATAGATTTTTTGAAAAAGGAGAAA
The DNA here is from genome assembly GCA_044343505.1 of Candidatus Aenigmatarchaeota archaeon. Lineage (GTDB taxonomy): Archaea > Aenigmatarchaeota > Aenigmatarchaeia > CG10238-14 > SCSR01 > JAVZGQ01. The sequence continues at coordinate 4,215 of JAWCDI010000067.1, forward strand.
ATAGGAAGGGCTACTTTCTTGCCTTTGAACAAGATAAAGTATTCCGAGTTTGAAGAAAAAAGTTTGTTGAAAGAGAAGGGCGTTGTCGGGATAGCTAGTAAACTAATAGACTTTGATAAAAAGTTTTATCCAGCTGTTGAGTTCGTACTCGGGAATACGCTTGTTGTTGAAGATTTGGATGTGGCGAGGAGGATTGGGATAGGAAAAGCTAGGATGGTAACTCTTGACGGTGATCTTGTAGAGAGGAGTGGAGCTATGATAGGAGGCTATTACTTCAGATCTATCAGGGCAATTCCAACCGAACATGAAATTCAAGAATATCAGAAGATGAAAGAAGAACTGAAAGAAGAGATCAAAAATTTTGAGAAAGAGGTTGAAGAATGTGAAAAAAGGTTGAAAGAGCTTTCTCAACATGAAGAAATGAAAGAGATTTTCGATCTGGAAAAAATTAGGATAGATACAGAGCAAGAGCTCGATGCTTTAAGGCAGAAGAGAAAAATAGCTTACGAGCAAAGGCTTTCTGTCCAAACTGAGCTCAACAGACTCTCGATACAAAAAGCTAGGATCGAGGCTGAGCTCGAGAATGTTAAGATTGAAGTTCAGCGTTACGGTGAATTCAAGCCGATAGATAAAAGCGTGAGAAGTTTGGAAATAGAAATAAGAAAAGTTGAGAATGAGTTGGCTGGCTTAGGTGCTGTCAACTTCAAAGCTATAGAGCAGTACGAGAAGTTTAAAGAAGAGTTCGAAGGTTATAAGCAGAAATATGAGAAAATACTTTCCGAGAAAAAAGCTGTTTTGGAGATGATAGAGCAGATAGAACAGAAGAGGAGGGAAGTTTTCTTCAAGACTTTGAAAGATGTGAGCGAGAAATTCAACAAGATGTTCAACAAGATGACCGGAGGAAATGCCAGCTTGGAGTTAGAAGATCCGAACGATTTGGAAAGTGGTTTGTTGATACAAGCGAACCCTGCAGGAAAAACTCTTTTGAACATAGACGCTATGTCTGGTGGTGAAAAAAGCTTAACAGCCTT
>JAWCDI010000068.1:0-5111 GCA_044343505.1 Candidatus Aenigmatarchaeota archaeon
TTGAAAGCTTTTCATAAAGAATGCCCTTTAAGCTATTTTTTAGTTCTGAAAAATCTTTTGCATATATGGTATTGTCTATTTTTATTCCGCACTTTAGAGGCGTAACTTTCACTTTCTTCCCAAAAAGGAGGAAGCTTTTAGTTAGTTCTCCACATTCTTTTAAAATTTTGCTAATTCTATCATATTTTGCAATTATCCACCTACTTTTAGATTTAATTAAACTTTTATGATCTTTTTTGTGTTTTGGAACAATCAAAAATAGAGTATCGCCATGAAATTCTAACCTTGGATATTTTACGTTCCTTCTGCTAAGTATGTACTTTATCTTTTTTCCATCAATCTTAAGATAATTTGTGTTTCTCGAGAGAACTGATAATTTTTTTGCTAATTTCATCCCTTTCACCTTTAGTTATTTTTGGAGAAAGCTTTATGAGGAAAAGCCTTATTTCTTTTTCAATTCTGCTTTTTATAGTTTTTTTAAATTCCCATCCAGGAGAGATTTCCGGCTCAATTTTTTTGTAAAGTGCTTTTACACTTCCTATAAGATCTTTTCTACCCTTAAACTTTTCCTCCAAAATAGTTAAAATAGAATATTCCGCGTCGCTTAAGCCCAATTTTTCCTTTTTCTCATCTATGAAAATAATTTCTTTAAAAATTTTCTTTAATTCTTCATAAACTTTCTTTGTCTGAACTTTTCTCTCTATCCACATCTTTATTAGACTTTCTACCCTATCAGAAAGACTTTCATAAACTGGTGTTCGAGGTTTATCCCTTAAAACATACCGTATTACTGTTAATCTATTGAAAACTTTAGATTCCGTAATTTTGAGATTTTTTTCTATTTCTTCTACATATTTTTCATCAAGTTTTATTGGGGGGAAGCTTTTTTCTATAGCTTCGATTTCTGTAGTTTTGTAGATCGCTTCTACAATCCTTTTATACCATGCTTGCAAAAGTTCTCTTTCTGCTTCATATTCCGTCCTAGTTTTTAAGTATATTATGTAGATAGCCGTCAAAAATTTGAAATAGTCATAATAGTCTAGCTTAATCTCTGATGGTCCCAATAACTCAAAGAGTCTTCTAAGTTCTTTATACTTTTCTGAAAATTCTTTCTCTTTTTTATTCAAAACTATTCTTGTAAGTATTTTGTATAAATATTCCCTATCACCAAACTTGACTTCGATGTCACCCAGTATTTCTTTCATTTCTTCTACTAACTTTAGGAAATCTTGCTTAAAATCTTCAAATTTTTTCAATCCATAATCCAAATCTTGCATTTCAAATTTTGAATAAAATTGTAAAGCTTTATTAAGTTCTTTTATAATACCAATGTAATCAACTATCATACCACACTTTTTATCCCTTTCCTTTAATGGTCTATTCGTTCGTGCTATTGCTTGTAAGAGCCTATGGCCTTTCAAAGGTTTATCCAAATACATAACTTGAAGAATTGGGGCATCAAAGCCTGTTAGAAGCATATCAGTAACTATCAATATTTTTGGAGTATCCTCATGTTTGAACTTCTCAATTATTTCTTTTAAAATTTCATCAATTTCTTTGTTTTTAAATCTTTCCCTCAACTCTTCGTAATACTCAAAAATTTCTTGTGGGTCATCTCTTTCGAAAGTCATCACAATTTCTGATACATCAGGAAGGAGGTTATCTAAAGCTCTTTTGTAATATATACAAGCTTTTCTACTTACTGTAACTACCATTGCTTTAAATTTACCATCAATATTTTTTTGGAAATGGTCAACTATATCTTCCGCTACCTTTTTTATCCTATCTTTATCTTCCAGGAAAATTCTCACATCCCTAAGCCTTCTTTTTAATCTTCCTTTAAGTTTTTCTGGTATCTCTTCCTCTGCTTCAGCCAAAAATTTTCGTAATAGCTCCTTTTTTAGCAATAGCTTATCTGGTGCTGGCTTGTATGCTATAGGAAGTGTAAAGTTATCTTCTATTGATTCCTTAATAAAATACCTATCTAAATAATAATCCTTATCATAGGGATAAGCAAACTCTAGAAAAGTGTCTCTTCCTTTCTTTGCTATTGGTGTGCCACTAAAACCAAAAAAGAAAGCATTTTTTAATATACTTTTCATTTGGGCAGCTAACATTCCATACTGTGTTCTATGGCTTTCATCAACAAAAGCTATGATATTTTTTCTTGTCAACACAGACTCTCTCCCTTTAAGTGTAGTTTCCAAAAACTGTTTAAGATCTCTCAATTTTTTTTGACTAAACTTATGAACTAAAGTAACTATGAAACCTCTTTTTCCTCTGCCTTCATCGTACAGCAAAATTTTTTTTAAATTTTCAATTGTTTCTACTCTTTCTGGTTTAATTCCTAAATCTAACGCTGCAATTTCTTGAAAAATTTGGTTTTCTAACTCCTTTCTATCAAGTATGAAAAATAAAGTTGGGTTTTCAAGCAATTTTTCATTGTAAAGTTTATAAGCTGCGAAAATCATCGTTAAAGTCTTACCAGAGCCCTGCCAATGCCAAATTAGCCCCCTCTTTTTATCTTCAATTTCTTTTAAAGTATTAACAACTCTTTCATAGATTTTATTAGCAGCTCTATATTGCATGTATCTAGCTATTACTCTTGTAATTTTTCCTTTTTCCGTTCTTATGAAAATGAAATTTTTTAGTAAATCGAGCAGTTTCTCTCTAGTGAGCATTTCTACTATTGATTCTATCTCAGTTTTCCCTTCTTCTCTCCAAACATCAGTTTCAACTTCGTCTAACCAGGAAACACTCGGAAAGTATCTTACATTTTCTTCTGCAGCTATGCTGAATTGAATATATTTAAAAAGTTCTTCAACAACTTTTTCATATTGTTTTATTTGCTTATAGGCATCCTCCCAGCTAACAGAAGGATCTGTTGGATCTTTGCATTCTATTACAACAAGAGGAATACCATTAACGTAGAGAACAATATCAGCTACAATTCTTTCCTTCCCTTTGTATTCAACTTGATTAGAAACTATGAAGCTGTTATTACCAATATTCTCGTAATCTATTAAACGAATATACTTTAGCTGATTTGTTTTTTCTAGTTTTATTGGTATCCCTTCCTTTAAGTAGTTTAAAATCTTTTTAGCTGCTTCTGCTCCAGGAATTTTGCCTTGTAATTCATTTAAAACATGGGTTACATCTAAAGGAGTTAGATCGGCATCTTTGTTAATCCTTTTTATTGCTTCTTCAAGATTCTGAATTAGTAGAGGTTCCTCGTAGCTTTCTCTGTTCAATTCTTTTGATTTCTTATAAATCCAACCTTTTTCTTGAAGTTTTTTGATTATATAATCTTCTACTAATAATTTTTCTGAAAATTTACTCATGGTTAACACTTTCATTTTTAATTTTTTCTTTTTTCCTTAGTTTGGATTTTATTCGTTTTCCTATGTTGATAAAAATTTGATCAATATGAAAGAGTTTAAAAATCACAATAGAAAGAGTTATTGAAATAAGACTTATAGATACTTCTATCTGGAAAAATCTGTTTTGGATGTTTGTAAAATAGTTCGAAATGTTATAAAAATAATTATGAATTTCTTCTACGTATTTCTTTTCTTTATAATAATTAAGTTCATCAATAGTTTTATTCAAAATGTTTGTTAAATTTTCTATTTGTTTGTGCGTTTCAACAAGCTGTAATGTAAGGTTTAATATTTTCATATCTTTTTCTGACAAGGTAGCGTTTAAAGAAGATAATAAAGAAGATAATTGTAAAACCTTACTATCTTTTTCTGAAATTTGATTTTCCAAATCTCTTATTTGATTTTTTAAATTATCTATCTCTTTAATATATTTCTCGCATGTAACAGAAGTAAGAGACGATTGAAGTAAAGAAGTTAGTGGTAAAACAAGAGCTAACATAACTGGAAGAATAATAATACCTATAATAATTTCTTCTAAACCAATTTGACTTTTCATAATTTCACCCTTTTTCTTCCAGTCAACAAATCATTCATCAAACCTTTCTTAATTTTTTCAAGTTTTTCTTTTCTTTTTCTTTCGAACTCGAGTTTTTTGTCAATTGTAGAAAGAATTTCAGCAATTTTTTCCTGCTCCAATAACGGTGGGAATGGCATTTTTAACGAATAAACTAACTCCTTTTTTAACCCTGGAACGACATCCGCTAAATGAAATCTCGCAGGATTTAGGTAAGTTAATTCATAGAACAACCATCTTAAAGAGATATTAGTTGTTTTAGGTTTCACATAGTAGGTTGTATCTATTGGCCAAAAGTCTCGATCAATCCATGAAACTGCTCCAATTGTTCCCTTTCTTCCTACAACAATTCCTGGCCCTTTCACTAAAGCTTGTGTATGATAGTCAACAATTCCATTGGAACCAACAACAGGGTACTGCCCAAAGACTCTTTCTCTTTCAGGTAATCCTTTTCCATATTGAAGTGAAAGAATTTCTCCAACTTTAACAACTTCCCACTCTTTCGGAATTCTTCCAATCTCTGTATCCTTAAACTCCTTATGTCCTATTCCTTTTGTTAAAAGCTTTTGCATCAATCCTTTTTTCAATCTTTCAGTTTTTGCTATAATTTCATCAACTTTTTGAATTGCTTCATCTACTGTTGAGAGAATTTGAGCTATGGCTTTTTGTTCTAGTAATGGGGGTAGAGGAATTTTTATAAAATCTATTGCTCTACTGGCGTGTTTTATAGTGGTTCCAGTTGTATAATTCTCTATAATTTTTTGAACAATTCTATGCTGAAGAATATAAAATAAGAATTCTTTATCCATGTTTGGGATTTTGGGCTTTACTATTCTAATACCAGAAGAAATGGCACCTTCAAATCCTTTATTAACTATACCAGGAACGCCGTCTAAAGCCAAAAGTATATCATCTTTATTACAAAAAACTAATTTATCTTTTTCCTCCTTAGTAAATACTGGCTCTAAAATTTGTTTTGATAAATCAGAAACTCGAATAAATTTGTATCCAATTCCTTCAGTGTTATATGTTCTACTTCCAGGTTCTGTTCCTCTAATAAATTCACATACTTTTTTAATTTCAACAACTTCCCAATCTTCTGGGGCTTTTTCAAACATATTTTCACCATTCTAAGCTTTCACTTTCGTATGCGAAGA
>JAWCDI010000007.1:0-17231 GCA_044343505.1 Candidatus Aenigmatarchaeota archaeon
AGAGCCCGTACCAGTTTTGACGATTTCAAAAGGAGAAAATTCACCCGAAGATCATGAATGGCACAAAGACATGAAACAAGAGAATGAAATGCTTCAGATAAAAATTGAAACTGGAAGTTATGAAGATGTGGAAATAAAGAGTTTTGTCCTGTTTGGGAAAGGAGAAGGTGATGATAAAAATGGGATTAAGTATGTGGTAGCTTGTGAAGATAAGGACGGTAGCGGAATATGTGAATTTGGAGAAAAGATAATAGGTTCTGGAAAATTCACTAAAGATGATGGAATCGTTGTGATTTCTCCTGGAGAGAATTTTTACATTCCTGCAAATTCAAGTTTTTACGTTGTTTTTTACTACGTAATGAATAAAAGTTCAAGTTTTGAAGGAACTTACGGTTTTGAGTTAGGATTTGTGGATGCATCAGGAGTGATTTCAAAAAAGAAAGCAGTTTTGAACGGATTACCTATAAATTCCGCTGTGAAAAATGTAGTTTCGAGAATTGAAACTCAAACAACCACAACTTCGACCACAACAACTACACTTCCACAAACCACAACTACACTTCCACAAACTAGAGAGGAAGAAGAGAAGAAGATAAATTTCATAATCGGTTTAGCGTTGGCAGGTTTTGCCGTTGTTGTTATCCTATTGATCTTTTACTTTTTCTTCTTGAAACCTTCCACTCAAATCTATCGCTACAAACCAAAATAGGAAAAATTTATAAGAGAAATTTATTAAAGAGACTCAAGATCTGATAAAAGATGATGAAATGGGCCGAGGTCGCATAACCTGGTAGTGCACCAGCCTTGAGTCTTTGACTGAAAGCTGGGGCCCTTCGTGGGCATGTGGGTTCGAATCCCACCCTCGGCGTAGTAAAATCTTTATAAATCGTATCCATAAAACACGATCTCATAAATCTCTTTAAATCAAAGTAATGCTTTAATTATATCGTCCCTTGCTATTATTCCAACTAACTTCCCTTTTTCTATCACTGGCAACCTTGTGACATCGTGTTTGTTCATTAAAGCTGCTGCATCGAAAATACTTGCACTAGGATTAATTGATATAACCTTCTTTTTCATCACATTCCTCACTTTCAAATTCGATATTTTTTTCATTTCCCTCCTCAAATCTAAATAATCTTTACACGTTCTCAAGAGTTCGAGCAAGTAAAGGGTTAAAGAAGGCATTCTTTGGGTATGAATTCTTAACTTTAGGCTTAAATGTTTCACTATGTCCGAAGTGCTTATGATTCCAACAACTTTACCTTTTTCAACTACAGGGCCACCGGAAATGTTTTTCTCGGAAAAAATTTTTGCAACTTCAAATATACTTTGGTCTGGATGAAAGTAAATCACTTTTTTCGTCATGAAATCTCTAACTTTCTTCATCTTCTACAATTTAATTTTTATTTAAATTAAGTAATACTACTTCCAGGTTCTATATCTTTTTCAGGCTTTATCAACACTATTTTTCCTTTTTTGTTATCAGCTGCCAATATCATGCAATTACTCTCCACACCCATGAATTTTGCTGGCTTCAAATTTGTGACGAAAACAAACTCTTTTCCGATAAGCTCTTCAGGTTTGTAATATTTCAAGAGCCCAGTGACAGCTTGTTTTTTCTCGTTTCCGAAATCAACTTGAAGTTTTATCAAATTTTTTGAATTTGGCACAACTTCGGCTTCCAAAACTTTCCCAACTTTCATTTCTATTTTTTGAAATTCAGATATGGAAATCTCACCCATCGAACCACTTAATTTATCTTTACGATTTCATCCTTTATATTCAATTATCTTGAACAATATTTCTGGTTTATTTATCTGCCACCCTGGTTGTAATTTCAACTGAGAGGCCGAATTCCAATCTTGTTTATGTACAGGATCTTCGTAACCTAAGAGTTTCCACAATTTTTCGGCTGAGAATGGTAAAAATGGTGTTAACAATATAGCTAAGCATCTAACAGCATTGGCACATAAGTAAAGTGTTGTCGGTGCTTCACTTTTCTTAGCCCATGGCTCTTTCTTCTGGAAATACTGATTGCAGGTTGAAGAGAAATCCAGAATAGATTTCAAAGCTTTGTCAAGCTCTATTTTTTCTATTTGATTTCCGACTAAATCAGCAATATTTTCGATCTCATTTTTAAATCTCTCATCTTCTTCCATGTATTTTCCTGGCTTAGGAACTTTACCGTCGAAATTCGACCAAATAAAAGTTAGAGTCCTGTGAACGAAATTTCCTACGTTTGAAACAAGCTCGTTATTGTTTCTCTCCACTAACCTCTTCTCAGAAAAATCTCCATCTTCCCCTAAAGGCATTTCTCTTATCAGAGAATACCTCAAAGCATCTATAGAATATTTCTTACTCAGCTCTATGGGATCGATCACATTACCCAAACTCTTACTTATTTTCTCTCCATTTACTGTCAGAAAACCGTGGATGAAAATTTTTCTAGGAAGATCTATTTCAGCTGAAAATAGCATAGCAGGCCATAGAGCACAATGGAATTTTGTTATATCTTTACCTATCAAATGTAAATCAGCTGGCCAATATTTTTCAAACTTTTTATAATCCCAACCAAAACCTATTCCAGTCAAATAATTGATCAAAGCATCGAACCAAACGTAGAGAACTTGTGATTTGTCTATCGGAACTGGTATCCCCCACTTTTGCTTTTGTCTCGAGATGCTGACATCTGTGAAAAAATTCTTCACATACTCTATAACTTCATTCCTTCTCTCTTTTGGTTGGATGAAATCAGGATTTTTTTCTATATATTCCAATAACTTTTCTTTATACTTACTTGCCTTGAAGAAATAATTTTCTTCCTCTATCACTTCAGGCTCTTTCTTGTGGATCGGACATTTACCGTCAACCAAATCTGATTTTGTGATGAAAGCCTCACAACCTATACAATAATAACCAACATACTTTCCCTTGTAAATATCTCCTTTCTTGTTCACCCGTCTGAAAAACTCTTCCACACCTTTTTTATGTCTTTCTTCGGTTGTCCTTATGAAATCATCAAAAGATAACCCTAACTGCTTAAACTTACTTTTCCAGATTTCAGCCATTCTATCTACAAATTGAGCAACGTCTTGATTAGCTTTAGATGCAGCTTCCACGTTCTTTTGACTGTTTTCATCAGTTCCTGTCAAGAAAAAAACATCTTTTCCTTTAAGTCTGTGAAATCTAGCTAGTATGTCTGCTATTATCGTGGTGTAAGCATGACCTATATGTGGGTCAGCGTTAACGTAATATATCGGTGTCGTTACATAAAATTTACCAGCCATTTCAACACCTTTCTACTTAATCCTTATTTTTTATTAAATCTTTACATTCATTAAAGAATCTATCGCTAAATCGGGTCTTATTTCTCCTTTCACTTCCTTATCCACACCTGTCTTGACAAGCACGCTGAAGTAGCCACATTTTTTAGCTAGACCTATGTCAGCTCTCAGCTCATCACCAAAAACCACTGTTTCTTTCCTCGACGACTGAACGAACAATTGCACTATGTGGCACATGAAATCAGAAGGTTTTCCCAACAATTTAGCTCTTTTGTTGCAAGTGTATTCTATCGCTTTAACTATAGTTCCTGTTCCTGGAATGAATTCATCCCCAAAAACGAAATACCTGCCTTGAGCAGCAGCTATCAATTCGGCACCTTTTTTCACATATCTAACAGCTGATGTTAATTTGTTGAAATTGAAATCGACATCATGTCCAACCACAACATATCTTGGATTTTCTTCATCGACTTCTATCCCTTCTTCTTTCAAATCTTCTTTCAAATTTTCTCCGATTACAAAAACCTTACCACCTTTGAACTTTATGTATTCTGATATCGCGATAGCCGAACTTATCAACTCATTTTCCTTACACTCCACACCAAAATCTTTTAACTTCTTAACAAGATCTTTTCTCCTCAACATTGTGTTGTTGGTGATGAATAAAACTTGCTTGCCCTTTTTCCTCAAATTTTCCAACAATTCTTTTGCTCCGGGCAACAATTCTTTCCAATTCCAAATTGTTCCGTCTAGATCAAACACAAAACTCTTGAAGCGCGAAAAGTCCATAGTAATTATTTTTATTCTTCGATGAATTAAATATAAATAATGATACTTAAAGTAATAGTAGATAGTCTCAAATTCAGTTTCTCGGCGAAGAGAAATGTACCTTATTTCTTGATGACCTTTCTTTTCCTCTACACTTCCTGCCAAATGTTGGTGAGCTTGAATTCTTTTTTAGCTGGAGAACCTCCAACTTTCATCTTCAACCTTTACTTATTTATATTTTTCCTTTACTTCCTCTTTCAACCCTTTTTCATATCTTTTTTGTTACATCAAGTCAGATACTTTGACAAAAAAATACCTATCGTAAAAAGTTTTCAATTTTCTCTTTCCATTTTCTTAAAATCTTTTCTGATTTTCATCATATTTGGCTGTGTGAATTTTTTGTTGGGTCTAATCCCATTTCTTGGGATTATATTCATTTTAATTTTTTCCATTATCACGATCTATGTTTATCCTGCAGCGATTATAGATAACAAAAAAATCCTAGATTCTTTCAAGAAAAGCTTTTCACTCTTCAAAAAATTTCCTTTGAAAACCATGTTATTTTTTATTTTTGTTTGCTTGTTTTCAGCATCAGTTATTTTCGTTTCTTCACTCCCAATTTTAATTTGGATCGGAAGTAAGTTGTATGAAGTTTATACACAAACCCAAGATATGTTTTTCGTGGTAAATTCATTGATCAATCTACTTTCCTCTATTCAAATCCTTCCTTTCCTAGCTTTAATCTCACTTTCTTCTAGTTTCATCTTTGTTTTCAGCTTCAGCGCATTCGCCAGATTCTACCTTCAGCTTAAGAAAAAAGTTTAGCGCTTTGATTTGACCAAGAAGAAATAGAGCAAAGCTCCTATGAAGTTCAAGAATATCAAAACCAAAATCCAGACAAGCTTATCTTCGAATTTCTTCCTTTTCAAACAATCTATTAACATCCATAACCAGAATATGAAAATTAGGAGTGCTAATGCAGCTATAAACACCATGCCAGCTAAAAACCCGAACAACATTCAACCCACTTATAAAAATTCCTTTTGGTTAAATATAAACTTTTGTCCAAATGGAAAAGAATAAATACCTGTTTGAAAAAGAAATATATTAGGTTTATAAGGGATGTCCGAGGATTCAGATTATAAGCTGGATTTGATCTCAATCCTCGAAAAGGAAGAAGAAGAAAAAACACTTAGGAAAATTTTAAAATTGTATTCTGAAGAAAGAGAGGAAGATGTAGAAGATATACAACTGCCAGATAATTTATACTCTCGATCTATTTATGCAGAAAAGGAGTAGCGATCAATAGCAAAACACACATTCCACACCTTTTATTTTACTCATTTCTCTAATCTTTTTTCTGACTTCATCCCAATAACTTGACCTTGAAAACAATATTTTTTCCCATTCACTCAAGAGTTCCGGGTACCTCTTTTTCAATACCTCATTAAGCCGCCTCCATATCCCTGGCTTCAAGTTTAGCTTATCTACCCAAACCCCATCTACCTTCAACTCTGCCATTTTCTCAAAATATTTCTCCAAGTCAAAATCGGAAAGATGGGGTAAAATAGGTCCTAGGAAAACATAAACCGAAATTCCATTTTTCTTCAAAAATTCTATGGCTTGAAGTTTTTCTTCCACGGGAGAAGAATTTGGTTCAAAAATTTTTCTCACGTTTTCGTCAAGAGTTGTTATGGTAAAACCAACTTCACATCTCTTGAATTTTTTCAACAGATCGACATCTCTGGAAACCAAAGCTGATTTTGTTTGGATGATTATTGGAAATTGATGTCTCAACAAAATCTCTAAACACTTCCTCGTAAGCTCGTATTTTTTCTCCAAAGGTTGGTAAGGATCTGTGAGGCTGCTCAAGAAAACTTTCCCTTTTTTCTTTTTCAAAACTTCTCTCCTTAAAATTTCTGGTGCGTTAATTTTAACGTCAACAAAACTCCCCCAATCTTCTTCGTGAAAAACAAATTTTTTGGTTAGGTAATCGGCATAGCAATATTTGCAAGCATGCTCACAACCCAAATAACAATTTATACAATAATCTGCAAGCTGACTCTTGTTGAGCAGAGACTTACACTTGATTTCTCTTATCTTCATGCTATACAATTCTTTGGTCTAAAGGTTTATAAACTGAATCCCGATATAATTTCATGGAATTAAGAGTTCAAATAACTGAAGGGCGAAATGAATCATGCAAAGAAAATTAAATTTTCAAAAAATAAGAAACCCTTGGATTTCTTTTATCGATAACAACAATGTTCTTTCAGAATTGAGCAACATCAACGTAAAGATTACCCGAAATTTTCGCTGTGTTTTATGTAGGGGTGGAAAACTTCTATGTGGAAAGACGAGATGTCCTATTTTGGTTAGATTCTATGCTCAGATGAAAACTGCACCTTTAACAGACAGCCTTAGGTTGGAAGGTTCTGCACCTGGTAGCATATTTGTTGGCAAGTTTGGTTATCCATACTGTTTTGTAGGACCTTTGGTCCCACCTTTCCATGGTGATACGAGGATTTTAGATACACCAGAATTTTGGCCTGGAAAATCTATCGATGAGATCGTCAACTTTCGTTCCCAACTGGTGAGAGGTAAATATAGAGTTAATGTTAAAAATGTTACGCAAGGAAAAATAGTTGAGCTCACGAGGGAATTAGCCCTCTCTAAAATTCCAACAGATGCGGAAGTAGAATTCACGAAAAAACCATCAGGAAAATTAATATTAGATGATGATGTTCAACCATTTGGTCCTTCAGCCCCATTGAAGGAATTACGTATAGGGAACGTCAAGACCGATCAAAGAATTGAAAAAGCTTTCAGTGATATTGATTTGAAGGCTACGGACGCTGTTATGATGCTTTACAACAAACACGTGTTGATATCTAAGATTCAAACAGCTTTTTCTGCTGGATTGCTTGGAATAGAGAAGAATCGATGTTTTGTTCCAACCAAGATGAGCATAACAGCGGTTGACAGCATAATCTCACAAAAACTTCTGGAAGAAGTTAAAACATTTCCTCTCATAAACGAGTTCAGAGTTTATGAGCATTTTGCTCTAGATAACAGATGGGTAATTTTGATGATCCCTTCTAATTGGCAGTACGAGCTCATAGAAGCTTGGTATCCCAGAACAACTTGGAATCCTGCTGGTAGGGAAGTTGTAATTTATTCTAGCTCAGAAGGTTTTGAAGGAAGAAAGTACTACGCTGAAATAGGTGGTTGTTATTACGCTGCTAGGCTTGCTGTTAGCGAATATCTTAAAAGGGAAAAAAGACAAGCCGGTGTGGTGATATTCAGGGAAGCCCATCCTGGCTACATCTTACCGGTTGGTGTTTGGAATGTTAGGGAAAATGTTAGGATAGCTTTGAAGAAAAAACCTGTTAATTTCAATTCGTTGGAAGAAGCACTTCTTTACGTTTCTTCTAAACTGGAAATAAAGCTTAAAGATTGGATTGAAAACAGCGATATTTTACGAAAATTACTCTATCAAAGAAAGATACTGGACTATTTGAAAATTTAAAATCATCTCACTATCTTTGCAAAACTCGGTGTCACCACTAGGTATCCGTCTTCTGTTCCAACTAAATCAAACCCGTATTGATTAGATATCCTCTTGAGCTTGTGAACACAGTTTTGGAATTCTCCTAAGTCAGTTTTCTGCAACTCTTTCGTTTTCACAAAAACTATGTTTCCTTCCCTTACTAGCTTCGCTATTCTGTCAACATCCATGAAATCTTTCAATTTTTCGACTCTTACGTAAATAGGATTGGTTGGCTCCTCTTCTTCTGGAAGTTCAATCGCCTCTTCTTTTCCCAAAAGTTTTTTCAACCAGCCCATAATCTCTTTTTATTATTTATCTTCACGAATTTAAATTCATTACAAGTTTTCAACGAAATCTGCAGCATTTCTTATACTAACCGAAAAACCTGGTTCTAAACCTAAAACAACCACTTTCTTACCATATTCCTTAGCTTTTAAAACAACCGGTAAAAAATCTGCATCCCTTGTTGCTATAGCTATAACATCAACATTCTTAGTTAACAAAGCTTCCATGGCACTCACAGCTAGAGCAACATCAACATCGCTTGCTCCTTCTTCCTTTTCAGCCAAAACCATTACTGTTTCAAAACCCTCGTTTATAACTGCTTCTATCAATTTTTCCGGTGCAAACTGATTCAAGAAAACTTTTGCTATGGCAACCCTACCATACTTCTCAGCCCTTCTCCTCAACTCTCTCAAATCTATCATGAATTCTTTCCTTAGCATGTTAGGACCATCGACAAAAAGTGCCACAACTGGTTTCTCCCTTCTCAACTTTTTATCCCTCATCCAAACTCCCTAAACTTTATTACCATTTATTTCCAAGCTACTCGCATTCCCACCCATTTTCGTTTTTTCGCTTATTTCGATCGTACCAGAAAAATCAGTTATTCTCAAGTTATCTTGGTAAAGGTTTGCGGTGAATTCAACGTTACCAACTTTTTTGCTCAACGTTCCTGAAACTGAAGTCATGTTTAGCAATCTACTCTTTCCACCAAAAGAAATTTCTACTGGAAAGATTTCAACTTCAAATTTAACATCATCAACTTTAAAATCATCTATCCTGAAATTTTTAGCCTTTCCTTTTATGCTAAATTTCCCATTTTTCTCTATAACTATATTTCCATCACACACCATCTCGATTTCCACTCTTCTACTAACTTCCCAAATCTTGTCATCTATCTTTAAAAATATGATATCGCCTGAAGCCAATAAGTTTGTGTTGGAAAGGGAAAAAGTTTGTCCATAAATAGCATTTCTGTCTAACGAAAGTTGTAATTCAAAATTTTCTCCCCCCACTTTAATGAAATTTCCAACAAGGTTGCTCAGGGTATCTACCCCACCTCTAACACTATTTCCTATGAGTGTAGTATATTCCCTACCTTGCTCCGTGAAAATTAGTAGACCTAAGAAAGCTAGAGCTATGGCAACGGCAAGTAGAAGCTTCCACTTCACTCTCCCACTTAATTTATTTATACGAGTAAAAATAAATATTCTTTTTACCATCTAAATTATGGGTGAAAAAAGTTGAATTTTTTTCAAATAGGCGGGGACATATGGACTAATTTGTTATGGTTATTAATCCTACTCATCTTTTTCAACTTCTACCCGAAAATCATGGTATCTCAACTACTCTGGAGACTTGAAAAATCCGTATCCATGCTCGAAAATCTCACGAGTCAAGCAAAGAAAATAGTTTTGAAGAAAATATCCAAAAAACCTGAGAGGAACTTGAGGGAAAGGGTCGATAATTTCCTCGAATTTTTCGCTATAGAGCCTGTTAATCTAGATCCATACGGTATAGTTAAAAAACTTGAACACATTTCGAATCTTTCTGAGGAGAAATTTAAGATGTTCGTGAAGAATATAGCTTCAAAATTTGATAAAGAGGCTCAAGCTAACCTTGTGATGGGCTTGAACGCTACTATATTACTACACCAACTTACCAAACTAGTTAGGCATTACGTTGAGTTGGTTAGAAAAACGAAAAACTTACAACTTGGTATGTTGTTGGAAATGCAGATGCCGGTTATAGAAAAAATGTCAAAAGCCCTACTCAACGGGGTTGAAGCCTTAACTAATGGTTGGCCGATAGGCGATTCGATAGGACCGATGGTTGCTGCGAGGTTGATAGGTAGTGGAAAAGTCAAGGAAATCGGAGGTGATGTGGTAATAGCTGAGAGAAAGATAAAAGGTAAGAGAGTTTGGATAATTAAAGCCAAAGGACCAGGTGGTAGGTTAGGAAAGCTTGGAAGAGTGGTCGAAAAGTTGGTGAAAGAGAAGAAGATAAAAAAGATAATAACCATAGATGCCGCACTAAAGCTTGAGGGTGAGAAAACTGGAAAAGTTGCTGAAGGTGTTGGTGTTGCTATAGGAGGTATAGGTGTGGATAGGGCTTTTATAGAGGAAATAGCAACGAAGAAGAAAATACCTTTAGATTCTATCGTGATAAAGATGTCTCAAGAAGAAGCAATTCAGCCATTGACAGAGGAAATTTTAAAGTCCATCCCTGTAGTTATGGAAGTTGTTGAAAGAAATGTTGAAAATTCTAAAGGAAGAATTTTAGTGGTCGGTGTAGGTAACACTTGTGGTGTTGGAAACGATGAAAAAGCTGCCAGAGAAGCTGAGATTTTAGCTAAAAAGAATTTGAAGATTTTGAAGAAGAAAAAAGAGGAGGAGAAGAAAAGTTGGGATTGGTTTTAAAGTTAAACATTAGTTTTTAACTTTTTTATCACTTCGCTTACTTTTCTTTCAAGATCTTCAATGGTGCTATCGTTAATTATTAGGAAATCTGCCATATTCATACAATCCCTGACTCTTTGTCCGTGTAAAGGTTCTCCAACCCCTTGATCTCTCTCATCTACACTTATGAATTCTTCCCAACTTTTCGGGTCACCTTCTTTCCCCCTGGCTTTTATCCTTTCCCATCTCAATTCCCTAGGTGCATCTACAGCTATCAAGAAAAATTTATTACCAAAAGTTTTTTTCAGATAATCAACTTCACCAGGATTCCTTATACCATCCACTATTATCATTTCTTTATCCCTTTGAAGGTAATCCGTGGCGAGTTTTGCTAGAATGAAATTGCCGTATTTTTTCCTCAGCTCATTTCCAAGGTCTTGTAGCGTTGACCTATCAGGTTTAACTTTCACATGTGCTAAGATTACCGAAGATAGAGTAACTGAGTAGCAGCTGAACTTACTCTCTAAAATTTTTCTAACCACTTCTTTTCCAGAACCTATCGTGCCAGTTATACCTATTACGAAATCCACCATTTTAAAAAAGTTGGTTGTTCATGTTAATAAATTTTCAAAAAATGATTTTCATAATCCTTAGAGCTACTTAAATTAAAAAAAGGAAAAACCCTTCTGATGAAGGGCAAAAAAATTTACAAATCACATCCTCTTACTGTCTTCCTACCATTCGCTTTTGCTCTCTCGATCGCTTTCTTAACAGCAGCACTAACTTCAGCATCTACTGCTTTCCAGAAATCTTCACTAGCTCTCATCCCTTTGAGTAGATTCCTAACAGCGGATTTTACAACCAGGGCCATCACTTCACCTCCAAATCTAATAAGAATTGAGTTTCAGGGGTATTTAAAGCTTCATTCTCGCTTCTTTCAATTTTTTCAGATAATTTTCTGTATCTTCTGAAACCCATTCTTTAACTTCAAAAACTTGTATAGAGCCATCCGATTTCTTTATGATCACTTTTTCAATACCCGCGTTTATTATAGCTCTCTTACACCTGTCGCATGGTTTAGCCTCTACTATCGATTTATCTCCGAAATTTTGACCGAATATGTAAAGAGTTCCGCCGATAGTGCTAGAACCATTCCTCGCTGCATTTATTATACTATTCTCTTCAGCATGAACTCCTGTGCAAAATTCATAACCAGAGTAATGAGGTAAGTTGAGTTCGTTTTTTAAACAACCCACTTCTAAACAATTAACAACACCCCTAGCAGGGCCGTTGTAGCCTGTAGAGATGATGGCATCATTCTTTACTATTATAGCTCCGAACTGTCGTCTAATACAAGGAGATCTTTGAGCAACGGCCCTTGCTATTTCCAAATAATATTCTTGTTTCGATATTCTCTCTGCCATTTTCTTCTAAAATATTTAAATCAAATCTTTTAAATATTTTAGGTTGAGAAAATGGCGCTAAGACCAGGAAGAACGATGAGGAGAATAGAAAGACCGTATACTCGAATTTCTAGAAAAGTTCCGAGGAAAAGTTATGTCGCGGGAGCACCTTTCCCCAAAACGCATCAGTTTGAAATGGGAAATAAAAATGGTGAATTCGATTTAAATCTTTATCTTGTTGCTAAAAGAGCTGTGCAGATAAGAGATAATGCCTTGGAAGCTGCGAGAGTTCTCGCACATAAATTCCTGGAATCAAAGCTTGGTTCTTCCAATTATTTCATGAAGATATTGGTTTATCCACATCATGTGGTAAGAGAAAAACCAATAGCACAAGGTGCTGGTGCTGACAGGTATTCACAAGGCATGAGACTAGCTTTCGGTAAACCAGCTTGTAGGGCAGTTCAAACCAAGAAAGGTCAAAGATTATTTTTATTGAAAGTTAAGAAAGAAAATTTGGATTTGGGGAAAAAAGCTTTGAAGAAAGCAGGTCTCAAATTACCTACTCCTGTTAGAATTGAAGTAGAGGGATGAAAGATTTTTAATAAAAGCGAGAAATTATAATCATGGAATTCGTAGCATGGTTTGAACAATTGAACAAAGATTCTATAAACATAGCTGGGGGAAAAGGGGCAAATCTTGGTGAATTAACTAGGATGAAAATGCCTGTTCCCCCAGGTTTCGTGATAACCACAAAAGCCTTTGAAAAATTCATAGAATTGGGTGGAATAAAAGAAAAAATTCAAGAATTAATAGATGCTTGCGATGTAGACAACACACAACAGCTACTTGAAACTTCTAAAAAAATCAAGGAGCTTATTTCTTCACAAGATTTTCCGATTGGTATGAGGAGTGAATTGATAGATGCTTATCGTGAATTGTCTTTCACAGAAGAGATAATAACACCAAAAGCTTTGGAGCTAATAGCTGCTGGTAGGGATTACGCTTTAGTTGCTGTTAGAAGTTCCGCTACAGCCGAAGATTTGCCACAAGCTAGCTTTGCAGGCCAGCAGGCAAGTTTTTTGAATGTTAAAGGAGTAAAGGATTATCTTGAAGCGGTGAAGAAATGCTGGGCAAGTTTGTATGAACCTAGAGCAATTTTCTACAGGGAAAAAAACAACATAAAGCATGCTAGTATTGCAGTTGTGGTTCAAAAAATGGTGAATGCTGATGCTTCTGGTGTCATGTTCACAGTAAATCCAACAACAGGTGAAGATGAAATTGTTATAGAAGCAACCTGGGGTTTGGGAGAAAGTTTAGTTTCTGGTGAAGTCGAGCCAGATTTCTACAGAGTCTCAAAAGACGGAAGAATTTTGGAGAAAAAGATAGGTAGGAAAGAGAAGATGAGGGTTAGAGATCTGGCAACTGATAAAACCATAGTGTTACCGGTTGCTGAAAAGAAAGTTAACGTTCAAGTTTTAACTGATGATCAAATATTACAGCTGGCTGAATATGGAAAAATTATAGAAAAGCATTACGGTAAACCGCAAGATATAGAATTTGCCCTGGAAAAAGGTAGAATTTTCATAGTTCAAGCGAGAGCAGTAACTGCTGTTGGGAAGAAAGAAGAAATGAAAGTTGAAGGTGAGATCTTGATAAAAGGTCTGGGTGTTTCTCCTGGAATAGCTTCTGGCAAAGTGAAAATAGTGCACGGTTTACAAGATATAACGAAAGTGGAGAAAGGTGATATACTCGTTACAGAAATGACAAGTCCTGATTTAGTACCAACTATGAGCAAGTGTGCCGCGATAATAACTGATGCTGGTGGTAGAACATGTATATCTGGCGATACTTTTCTTTTAACACCAAAAGGTTTTGTTACCGCAAAAGAACTTTACGAAAAAGTTATGAATAAAGAGAAAGTTTATATCCTATCTTTTGATTGTTTTGAAAATAAACCTGTTTGGAAGAAAATTAAAAGAACTTTTAGAAGAGTTGCTAAAACTATAGAAATTTCTGTTTCACAAACTGGAAGGATCAAAGATAACTCCATAAGAATAACTCCTGATCATAAAATTTTCACTTATGAAAAGAGAAAATTAGTTAAAAAAGAGGTCCAAGAAATTTTAAACAAGAATTTAGCTGTTTGTGTACCTTTTACTCTACCGTTTGAATGTAAAATTTGTAACGAGAAACTTGGATATTTAGTTGGCAGTATCCTTTCCGATGGCTATTGGAAAATTTTTAAAGGAAAAACTGGAAATTTAAGAAGAGGTTGTGTCATATTTACTCAAAAAGAAGAAGAATCAAAAGTTGATTACATCAACACTGTTATAAACTATTTTAAAGAAATTTTTGGTTATGAGTTTAGCGGACCTAAAGAAAAAGTAGTCAGAACAGAAATAAGGGGAAGAAAAGTTATTGGGATGGCATGCGATTACATATCAACTAGACTCTATCCCGCCTTGATGCTAGAAAAAATCTATCAACACTTAAGTTCTTGGTGTTTATTCCTCAATGAGAGCACCTCACTAGCTTTTCTTGCAGGACTTGTCGACGGAGATGGGACAGCCTCTGGTAATAGAATTCAAATATACGTTTCAGATGAAAACATATTAAGAGGAATAGTAATAACTTGTTTAAATCTGGGAATTCTCCCACAAATAACTAAAAATAGAGATATTTGGAATGTTCAGATTGTAGAAAGGACAAACGAAATTTTACAAAGATGTAAAAGAGTTAAAACAGAGTTGAAAGAAAGGAAAACTGGAACTAAATTCTTTGCGGCTAAACAAATTCTTGAAGGATTAGAAGAGGTAGCAAACTGGAAGGGGAGAATAAAGCCTTACATAAGGAAGAACCTTCTAATCGATAAAAATAAAGTTGAAAAAAGAGTCTTGCCTATGCTGGGAGAAACAGAAAAAGAAGAACTCAAAAGTATATTGAACTCAAACTTAACCATGTTGAGAGTTAAGGAAACTGGTGAAACATTCGAAACCGAAGTATTTAACTTTGAAGTTGAAGCTGATGAAGAAATTAACAAAAATTATGTTGTGTTCACTAAAAGATACACCCCTTTGCTAATTTCAAATTGTCATGCAGCAATAGTTAGTAGGGAAATGGGAATTCCATGCATAGTTGGTACACAAACTGCTACAAAAGTTTTGAAAGATGGTCAAGAAGTTACTGTTGATGCTTATAATGGAATAGTTTATTCCGGTAAGATTGAGATCAAAAGACCGGAAGTTAAAGTTTTCGAAGAAGAACTTCCTGCCTTGGATAAGCTTACGGTAACACAAATCAAAGTTAATCTTGCTTTTCCTGAAAATGTTGAAGAGATAGCAAGAAAAGTAGATGGTGTTGGTTTGCTAAGGATAGAACATATGATAACAAAAGCTGGAATTCACCCGGCAAAGCTTGTGAAGGAGGGAAAAACTGAAGAATACGTAAAAATTTTATTGAATGGTATAAGACCGGTAGCAAAAGCTTTTCATCCTAAGCCAGTGTGGGTTCGTAGTTTAGATGCGAGAAGCGATGAATTCAGAAACTTAGAAGGTGGGGAAAATGAACCTAGAGAAGATAACCCGATGCTTGGATGGCATGGTATAAGGAGAAGTTTAGATGAGCCAGAACTATTGAAAGCAGAGTTCGAAGCTATAAAAAGGCTTCACGCAGAAGGTTTGAATAACGTCCATGTTATGCTTCCCTTCGTTATTTCTGTCGAAGAATTGAGAAAAGCGAGAGAAATAGCGAAAGAGGTTGGTTTGCCAACGAGTTGTGAAATCGGCATCATGGTTGAAACACCGGCAGCTGCTCTAACGATAGAAGATTTTTGCAAAGAAGGGATAGATTTCATAAGCTTCGGTACCAACGACTTGAGTCAACTTGTTTTAGGGATAGATAGGAATAACGAGAAACTTGCAAAAATTTTCACAGAAACACATTCTGGTGTTAAAAAGTTGATAAAGTATGTGATAAAAGTTTGTAAAAGTTATAACGTTGAAACTTCGATTTGTGGAGAAGCTCCGAGCAATTTGCCTGAATTCGTTGAATTTTTGGTTAAAGCAGGGATAGATAGCATTTCGGTGAACATTGACGCTATAGATAAAGTTAGATTACAAGTTGCTAAAATCGAAAGAAAACTTTTACTCGAAGCTTTGAGGAAGAGTAAAAGTTGATCACAGTTTGAGATTTTTAAACGTTCTATCTATTCAGTTTGATTCTTGGTAACGAAATTCTTCTTTTACGTAGCGATTTATCTCTTTTACTCTAAATTTATTTTTAAAATATTTTTCAAATTTCTCCTTTGAATACTCCGGCTCAAATTCTTTCCTCATGATGAATAAAGACAATTTTTCTGGCTTCATACAAATCAATTCACCTATTTTTTCTTTCGCTTCATCCAGTTTTTCCAACACGTTAATCAAATCTTCTTCCGAGTCAAACTTGATTTCATAAATTACGCTAAGCAATCTAAGATTTCCAGTTAATTTCCTAAATTTATACATATTCTGAATAAAAATGGTTAAAGATAAAAATCTATTTGAACAACTCGTTGGCCAACTTCTTAATTTCTATTTTCATCATTTCATCCCTTGTTACAACCTTACTACCCAAATAGAAAATCACCGGAGCGGGGAAAAATTTGTTTGCTTCCTCTAGTTTATTCAATTTTCCCTTGAAATATTCAAACTTTCTCGCTATTCTCCTGGTTGAATATTCTCCTAGTGGTTCATTATCGTAAAAAAGGATTAGAGAATATTCTTCGATCGCTTGGTTTTTGTAGTAAAGTTTGTTTTTCCATGGAATTAAATCATTTATTCTAAAAATTTTTACCTCTTCTGAAAGGGAAAGTTGTGGCGATGTGAAATAAACTTTATCTACTAGCTTCACTTTACCACAATTCAAGATTAAACTTCAAAGATTTAAGTATTTCGTTTAGATAAAGTTTTTCTGTTAAAAAGAGAAAAAAGAAAATATGCAAGTTGTGACGAAGAAAATTCTCGCGCAAATCTACAAGAAGAGGAAACCTTGGTCAAAAAAATATGATTTTGGACATCTTCTAGTTATAGGTGGTAGTAAGTTCTATTCTGGTTCACCTGCTTTTAACGCTTTAGCGGCTCTTCGCTCTGGGGTAGATTTAGTTACGATAGTTTCACCCGAGAAAACGGCTCAAGTGATCAGGAGTTTTGCTCCAGACTTGATAGTTTTTCCCATAAATGGAGATTTCTTAACTAAAGAAAATCTGGAAGAAGTTTTGGAAATCGCTAAGAATAAAA
Organism: Candidatus Aenigmatarchaeota archaeon; assembly: GCA_044343505.1. GTDB lineage: Archaea > Aenigmatarchaeota > Aenigmatarchaeia > CG10238-14 > SCSR01 > JAVZGQ01. The sequence continues at coordinate 16,966 of JAWCDI010000007.1, forward strand.
CAGCTGTGGTGATCGGTGGTGGAATGTCGAGAAGAGAAGAAGTTTTAGAATTTATAATCGAATTCTTGAAGAGAAATGAATTACCCGTTGTCATAGATGCCGATGCTATTCATGCTTTAGCAAGGGAAAGAGGAGTTATAAAAGGTAAAAGAGTTATTATTACACCGCACGCGTATGAATTTTTTGTTTTGTCTGGGTTGAAAGTCGGTGAAGATTTAATCCAGAGGAGTGAAATGGTTAAAAAAGTTGCTCAAGAAATTAAAGCT
>JAWCDI010000069.1:0-5051 GCA_044343505.1 Candidatus Aenigmatarchaeota archaeon
TAATTAATTAGTTCAGGGCTTTCTCCAATTGCTTTAGTAAACTTCAAAAGAACCTGAAGCACACTTTCTAAATCGATCTCGCCTTTATCATACATCCTTAACTTTTGTAGACATTCTTGTTCTAATTCCGTTAAATTCTCAGAGTGTATTCCCTCAAGTTTCCCTTTATTCTCTTTCTGCCGACCTACAAAAGGTATCCTAATTGCGGTATATCCCTTACCATTTAAACTCAAGTAATTTAATTGCATAGTTGGCGAAGATAACCAAGCTTTTCTAAGAAAAGAGGCTGAATCAAACCCTACTTGAATACCTAATTCTTCTAATTCTTTAAATTTTGGAAAAAGCGCAAATCTTGCTAAACCGAAAAAGTGTAAGTATTCGGGAAGTATTTTGGTCTCCTTTACTTTCTTAATGAGTTGATCTAACAATTCAAGAATAAAACTTGTGGGGGAACGCACTAAACCTCCAAATCCAAAATGTCTTATTCCATGTTTAAGGTAATCTTCATACATTTTTATGTAATCTTTTATTTCCCAACCCTGAACAGCTACAATTAATTGAAAATCATTCTTAAAATTCCTTAACCACTCTTCGTAAGATTTTATGCCATTCTCAAATGTAAGTCGCATCCTAAAATCTTTATCTTTTTCAAATTGCGGAACAACAAGATGATCAACGGTCACACCATAATTGAAACCAAGATCCCGATAATATTTTAATGTTTCAATTGGATCATATGGTGGGACCTTCTCTTCTACATAACCAAAAGCCCCACAATCGCCCATTATTTCGAAGTTCTGAGGGAGACGTAAAACTTTATGGATGCTTTCTTTAAGTGCCCACTCATATTTCTTTTTATTTTGCATAATGATAACTCGAGAGACTAGAACTCCGTCTACCGGAACATTATTCAAACCGAAAATATCCCACGTATAAGCGTCATTTTTAATGGGATCTTCTTCATGCTCTGGGGAATGAGCATCCCTAATAAAATCATACTTAGGATCTACGCGATCATCCCATTCTGGTATGAAGTATTTCATTCCAACCATCAATTTTTTTAGTATTTTTTATTTTTTAAGATTAAGTGTTTTCAGAAGATCATATAAATTATGGATCGATCTTAAATTATTGTAAATTTTCTTTCCTCGCAACAATACTTTATCTTTCATTTTTGCACATATTGGACATTCGCATCCTAAGGCATTAATGTTCATTTTTCGAAAATCCTTTTGTATACCGCTAATGAAAATACGGGAATTCCATGCTCCTTTTGTGGGGGATGACGAGTCAACAGAATGTATGTTCATCTTATTCTCTTGAATTTTTCTTAGGATCCTTAAATTATTAACACCAAAGATGTGTAAATTCTTCGAATGTTTCCCCAATAATTTGATTACGTAGTTTATTCGCTCAAATGCCGTTTCCCATTTTCCTACAGCTGTTTGAACCATTTTAGCTAAACCACCAATTCCGTAAAAATCGAATTTTAGGTCCTTTAATATTTCATAGCATGATTTTATGCTTTCTTCATCATAACCTTGAATTATCCCCATACTATAGATTTTTTCACTAAAGTCAAAAGTGTCAAAGAGATTCTTAAATTCGATGGCATTCTCTAAAGTCTTATCGATTCGGGATTGCATCTCGCGTGTGCTTTGACCGAACATCAATGGGAAGTCCAAATGGCAAATAATTATTTTATTCGCTGTGTCCAATTTTTTTGCAATTTTAATTTGTCTCAGAAATGCTTGTTTTTGAGAAAGAGGCAGTTTCTTTTTCTCAATGAATTTAAAACTACCAGCATCAATTATAACATCTCCTGTAAATCCCTTAAAATGTTTCATGATATTTCTAAAATTAAAACTAGAGATCGAGTAAAGATAACCATAGCAAAAATCCTCAGGCGAGATAAAGTCATGAAATCTTGCGTCGCCCGGATATATTGCGACGAAAAACTTCATCCTCTCACTTATGTTTATCGTATGTGTATTGTATGTTTAACATTATAATAGAACTATGATTATATAAAATTTGTGGGCGGAACAACTTTCACAAAGGATGAATTGTTAGGTTTCGTAAAAGCAAGTTCTAATCGTCAAAAAATACTTCTAGCTCTTAGTAGTAAAGATATGACGCCGCTAGAAATAGCCAAAGTTACTGATTTGGCGTTAAGTAACGTAACAAAAATATTAGGCGACTTAAGAAAGAAGAATTTGGTGCAATGTAAAACACCTAAATTAAGGAAAGGAAGAATTTATACGTTGACTGACTTGGGAAGGGAAATAATTTCTTTTATGCCTAAATGATGTCTAAAATATGGCTATCGATATCATCGAATTTCTTCAACAATAATTTATGCTTGAAGATACGAGGTTATCTGTTGGAGGTTCCGTTGGAGCTATTCAAGGTAATATTTTTGAACACCATTTTAAAAAGGTACTAGAACAACTCGGATATATTATACTACCATACTCATTAGTTAGAGACTACTTAAGAGAGGACGGATCTATTCAAATAGACGGAGCGTTATTTAAAAAATTAAAAGTTAATATATCCCGAAATGAGCTACCTAGTAGAATTGTTGTATGGAAATATAGATTACCTCCATATGGTTTTTCTGAGATAGATTTCTATCTACCATCGCTTATGGTCGGTTTTTGGGTTTCATGTATTGGCAGAATAAAAAGAAAGACTTGTCCCAAATGCCTCCCAAAGAATAAAGCCACGAAATTTAACGAATTCCTTCAAAGCAAAGGAATATGCCCCCATTGTAAGAGAGGCTTATTGCCAAATGAAAATGCAAGTGTAGTGAAAAAATGGATTTGTAATTCATGTAACCACATTGTGGATCCGTTAACTTTGGAATCGATGAAATGTGCTAAATGTGGAAGTAATTTAGTAGAAATTGAAGATAAAAGCGCCTCTACTCAAGCGCATAAACAGTTTTACTACAGACTTGCAGAGGTTCTTGATATAAAGACAAAATCAGATATTACTTGCATCTTTATAGCATATAATTCGAGGGATGAATGGCGAATTTGGCACAAAGCGTTCGATCTATTCTTTGATTATTCAATTTTTGTATTTGACGCTACGCCTGCGAAAGGACTTGGGAAAATTGATGGTCTATTTGATTCAGATAATTTTAATACTCAATTTCGCACCATTTTGCGTGATGTGTTAAAAAACAGACCACAAATTTCTGACGAAAGAATTAGGTTAATGTTCACGTTTATTAAAGAGATTAGAAACCAAAAAGAGAAAACAATAAAAGATTGGGAAAGAACTGTATTGGAATCGCGCAAAATTTTACTTAAAAGCGATGAAATTAAGTGTTACCCAATTAGATACTCAATATATTACCTTCTTAAAAAGTTGAAAGAATCATATAAGTCAATAATTTCTCAAAATCAATACAAACAAGCAAGTAACGTAGATGAAAGCACCCTAAATGAAAGAGAACAACTTATAATTTCACAAATAGACAGACTTCACAACGAGAATATAGAAGATGTATGGTTGAATTTAAAAAAGAGCGTGATGAAGTCTGTTTTAAAAAATTACTTTGAGAGAGCGAGAAAGCATAAATGGTATAAAAATTTAATGTTGTTAAACCTTGACTATAAAGCGATTAACGCTACACCATTTTTAGAACAATTTGAACCACTTGAGGAATTATTATTCATAAAACTTAAAGAGATAAGTGAAAAAAACAAAAATATAATCAAAGAAATTCAAAAAGAGCCATGCTTTGATGTTACAGAATCAACGATTATCCGAAAGTTAATTGGGATTGCCGAAAATGATAAAGGATTTATAATAGGAAACGATGCTAAAGTGGTGCTAATAGACAACAAAGAAGTCGTGTTCCAATGTAAAACTAGTTGTTCTTTTGATGAATGGGATAGATCTAACAGAATATTATCATCAGGAATTTCATATAAAGACGCGAAAAGAATGATTGGTCACAATTTTTTGGCAAGCTTTGATATTCAAGATAATAAGTTGGTAAAAAAAGATAGAGTTTTTATTGTAGTTCTAGATGGACATTGGGGCGCAGGTGGAGATAATAAACTCAAGAATCTTAGTCTCATGTACCTTTTAGGTGTGGACGAAATTTTCTTTGCGGATGAATTATTTTTCGAGGAAAATCTTCCGCCTAAAAGATGTTTAACTTATTATTTACAAGAATTATCAAAAAATTAGCTTTTAATCCTAAATTGAATATCTATTTGTTGGCCTGCAATCATCATTGTATTTCTAATCTTAGTTTTTCGATGACGCTTTTAAACTCATCAATAATAACTTCAAAATACCATGGAACGACTTTTTGTGTGGTTACTATTACCCAAAAACCTTTACCTAATCTATTCAGAATTTTTCTATCATTAACACTAAGTTCTTCTACACCATCAGGATGCGTATGAAACTCCCCTACGATTTCTTTTTTCAAATTTTCTTTGATATATTGTTGACCTTCACGATAAGCTTTCCAATTTGGTTTAAAATGAATTTTCGGTCCACTGATTGTTGGAAGTACGTAAAAATCGTCTATAAAAATTCGATTATCCTCTATCCGTCCAATTATAAATCCGCAAATGATTTTTGGTTGACATTTCTTAGCGAGTTGTATCATTGACTCGTAAGTTTGACGCTTAATAATGATTTTTTCGATCATTATTACATGCTTAATATCCTCAATAGCGTGATATAAAAACTAATTTAATCTTTTCCTTTCCTTAACATTCTCTTATACCATACAAACCAAGGATTATCTATAAACCCAACAATATTCTTGCTTACAATTTGCCCAATAATTAACGGAATTACCGGCATCACTCCAAAGAAAGCTAATGTAACAAATATTACCGAATCTAAAGTTAAATCTAAAGCATCACTTACACTAGAACGTAACCAAACATATGGATTAACCGAAGTATCATACTTGAACTTATCTTCTTTTTTCAGAAACTTCTGCTTAAGTTTAGCAAAAACAAAAGCATCCAAATTAGAACATATAAGGAAAGATATCCACGAAGCTGCGGTAA
>JAWCDI010000070.1:0-5039 GCA_044343505.1 Candidatus Aenigmatarchaeota archaeon
GCCCTCAAAGCAAAATATGGGGAAGTTCACAATCAAGGCTCTATGAGAACGAATTCTGTGCTTAGCTATATACTTCTTGCCTTAGAAATGGCTGGCTACACGATTGAGAGAATTGAAACCTTCAAAGGTGAAAAAAAGGTCGAGAAGCCAACTGAGATAAGCGATTCGGAGTTCTTTGGTGTGAAGTTCGAAAAAACTGTGATAGATGAGATGATGCTCAAAGATGAAATCTACTTCGAGCTCGAAGACAAGGGAATCTTTGCCTTCACAGATAAAGGAAAAGTTGCCATAGAATTCGATGCAACTCGCTTCAGACCAGCTGAAGTTCCAATTTTGCTTTCAGATACCAGAAAGGTTCAAGATTTGGGATTCAGGGCTGAACACAGCATTAAAGACATTATAAGAGACCAGCTGAACTACTATCTCGATGCAAGAAGAAGGATATGAGAGTATTAATTGATTTACAATCATCTCAAGGAGAAAGTAGGTTTTGTGAGATAGGAAGATATTCGATTGAGATCTCCAAACACCTGATCAATCTAGTAGATGAGGTATATATTCTTTTGAATGACGCTTTTCCGAGGCAAGTTTTGGATATAAAGAAAAAGTTTAAATTATCGGAAGAAAATTACATAACTTTCTCTCCTTTAAAGCCAGTAAGCTTCCTCTATTCTCCGTCTTTCTGGCGAATAGAGATTTCTGAAATGGTAAGAGAATACGTGATCGCCGAAGTAGAACCTGACGTCGTTTTTGTAACCAGTGTTTTTGAAGGTTTGGGAGATGACATAGTAGTTTCTATAAAAAAGTTCAAGGACACCAATACAGTTGCGACATTATATGATTTAATACCATTGATATATAATGAATATTATCTTACAGATAAAAAAATTAAGAAGTGGTATTTCTATAGATTAAACCAACTTAGAGCGAGCGACGGTTTCGTTGCAATTTCGGAAGGCTCCAAAAAAGAGGGAATCAAATATTTAAATTTAAATAGTAACGATGTATGTATAGCCTATCCAGCTCCTAGCGAAATTTTTAGGGTGCTAAAAGAACCCGACTTAAACGTTCCTAAAAAATACGGCATCTTCAAAAAATTTATACTTTACGTTCCGGGAGGGTATGATTTTAGAAAAAATATTGAATCTTTAATAATAGGTTTTGGAAAGTTACCGAGAGATATAAAAAACAAATTTCAAATCGTGGTATGTGGTAAGATTGACGAAATTAACAGAAAAAGACACATAGAGTTGGCGAAGAAAGTAGGAGTAGATCTTATCCTGACAGGTTACGTTGAAGAAAATGAACTTGTAAATCTTTACAATCTTTGCGAACTTTTTGTTCACCCATCTCTTCATGAGGGTTTTGGAATTCCAGTTGTTGAGGCCATGGCTTGTGGCGCACCGGTAATAGGTTCCAATGCTACAGGAATAGCTGAAATAATAAATAGAGAGGACGCCATCTTTAATCCAAGAGACCCAGATTCAATTGCTAAAAAAATTTTAGAAGTTTTGAACGATGAAGAATTGAAAGAAGAGCTAAGAAAGTACGGTTTGAAAAGATCGAAAGATTTTTCTTGGGAAAAGAGTGCAAAAAACATTTCAAATTTTCTCAAGAGATTTAAGAAAGTTACTTCTATCTCTAATAATTATAGAAAACTTAGATTGGCGTATATATCCCCATTTCCTCCTCAAGAGAGCGGTATAGGCTATTACATTAAAGAATTGGTTCCTGAGCTTTCAAAATACTACGAGATAGAACTAATCGTGAATCAATGCGACATTTCTGATGAATACTTAAAAGCAAACTTTCCAGTGAGAAATGTAGAATACTTTGTTAAAAACTTCAAAAAATATGATAGGGTTCTTTATCATCTTGGAAATTCAGAGTTTCATCAGTATATGTTGGATTTGCTTAATGATTATCCTGGCGTTGTAGTCCTCCATGATTTCTTTTTAAGTGGTTTAATTGGGTGGATAAATCAATATGATTCGAATTTCATGGTTAGAAATATATTTTTATCTCATGGGTATAAAGGATTGATTGACCTGAAAAAGAATCAAGAAAAATGTGTGTGGGAGTATCCAATGAATCTTAAAGTTTTGCAAAACGCCTTAGGTATAATAATCCATTCGGAACATGCCCTAGATTTGGCCAAAGAGTTTTATTTTATCAAGGAAGATAAGTTTTGCATAATACCTCTTCTGCAAAAAATCGAAGAGATAAGGGATAAGAAAGATATCAAAAAAGAACTTGGATATGATGAAAAGTTTTTAATCTGTAGTTTTGGAATTGTAGGAAAAACTAAAATGACAGATTTAATAGTCGAGGCTTTTTTATCCTCTTCACTACTCGACAAGAATTGCTTATTAATAATTGTTGGGAAAATACCAAAAGATGTTTATGGAGAACTTACGGAAAAAATAGAAAAAAGTAAGGGGAAGATTTTAGTTACAGGATGGGTTGACGAAGAAACTTGGAAAAAATATCTACAAGCATGTGATTTAGCAGTTCAGTTGAGAACTTTTTCGAGGGGAGAAGCTCCAAAAACTTTGTTCGACTGCTTAGCTTTTGGTATACCGACGATAGCGAACGATCATGGTTCAATAAAATATCTACCCAACGATGTAGTTTACAAATTACCTGAAGAAGTGACCAAAGAGGATTTAAGAAAAGCCTTGGAAAAACTTTATGAAGATGAAAGCTTAAGGATCAAATTGTCTTTTAATGCAAGGAAGTATGTTGAAGAAAATTTAGATCCGAGAAGAATAGCTAAAAAATTCTACGATGCAATAGAGATGTTTTATACTAAGGTAAATGATTTCCAGCTTATTGAACAATTATCAAAATTTGAGATTCCAAGGGATGATAGAACAATATGGGAGATATCGGAATATCTAGAGAATAATTTTCCAGCATCTCCAAAACAAAGAAAAATCCTCGTTGATATTAGCCAAATCGTTAGGACAGATTACCAGACTGGTATCCAGAGAGTTGTAAAATCTATTCTTTACGAACTTCTTCTCATCACTCCAAAAAAATTTAGAGTTGAAGCTGTGTACTTAGATGACAATTTCAAATATCGATATGCTAGAAAGTGGGTCGCTTCAAAAATGGCGTTGCCAAACTTTGAAGATGAACCTGTCGTTTTTGAAAAAGGAGACGTTTTACTACTTTTGGATCTTTTTACTTACGAACATGCTCATAAAAGAGATATATTCTGGCAAATAAAAGCAAGAGGATCAAAAATAGTATCGATGGTTTACGATATTCTTCCATTAAAGAGATCCGATTGGTTCGTTCCTGGAATGGGAGATTGGTTCAAAGAATATATAAAAACTATTGCTGAAATATCTGATAAAATAATTTGTATATCTCGTAGTACTTTAGAAGACTTACACACATATCTCAAAAATAGCAAACTCATGAGAGAAGATCTGAAAATCAGTTATATACATTTAGGTGTCGAAATTGATAGATTCGGGAGTTCTGGATTGCCAGAAAACTGGATAGATCTAATTAAGATTTTTAATTCTAAACCAACTTTTTTGATGGTAGGAACGATAGAACCCAGAAAAGGTCATAAGCAAACTTTAGAAGCGTTCGAATTACTATGGAAAGAAGGATACGACTTAAATCTCGTAATTGTAGGCAAAGAAGGATGGATGGTTGAAGATATAATAAAAAAGATAAAAAATCATTCAGAACTAAACAAGCGGTTGTTTTGGTTGAAGAACGTTTCGGATGAATTCTTAGATAAAATTTATAGAAACTCTACAGCATTAATAATGGCAAGCGAAGACGAAGGGTTTGGTTTACCAATAGTAGAGGCTGCATACAGAAAGTTGCCTTTAATAGCGAGAGATATAAAAGTTTTTAGAGAAATTGCTGGAGATGGTGCATACTATTTTAAAGGAGAAGAGCCTAGAGATCTAGCAAAGGCTTTGAAAATCTGGTTAGATTTATATAAAAATGGTGGACATCCTAAACCCGATAAAATAAAATTTTTAAGTTGGAAAGAAGTTGCGCAAATGATTTTGAGTGAGATTTTGCATACTATTTCTTAGCTATTACAGCACAATTTTGTGGTCCAAAGATAATTCTATTAATTTTTTCAACATTTTGATTGAATATCTTCACGAACTCATCTGGAAAAGTTTCTTCATTGATTCTTGTAAGTTTAACATCTTCATTTATTTCCTCAAAGAACTCTATTTTTGTTTCACGAAATCCCAAATATTCAAGCAAAAACTTAATTGTTTCGGGATGTAGCGGAATTTTGTGTGATAAATCTATATAAAAATTAATAAGTGTGTAAACAGAAGTCACATTTGGTACCTCAATTACAAGATATGAAGAGTACTTCATCTTCTTATAGCAGAGTAGTAATAATTCTAAAACCTCTTCTGGATTTAAGTGCTCCAAGACGTGTGAGATCATTATACCATCCAAAGATTTATCTTCCAGCTGTTTTAGATAATCAATCGCATTGATTTTAAGAACATTAAATTTACCTTCGCAAAATTTTATCATATCTTCATTTAGATCTATTCCTATTGCAGGTATATTTTCTTCTTTACATAATTCCAAAAACTCCCCTCTGCCACAACCAATATCAAGAACTCTCGTGCATCCTTTGAAATAGGGGAGATACCTTCTCATTCTGTTTTTTATAAGCTCTCTTGTTCCTCTAAACTTTTCTTCAAATAAATAATAATACTCCTCCAGCATAAATTTATCACCTTGTGAAACCTTTTCTTCAATCCCAGATAGCCTTGTATTAATCTCATTTGAAAATCGTCTAAAATCTTCGGTCGACTTCTCAAGTCCAAGAACGACTTCTCTTAATTTAGTGACCTCCTCGCTAATTAGTTTGATTTTCTCGTTTAATTCTAAAATTTCTCGTTTTTCTGCATTTTGTGAAACCTTTTCTTCAATCCCAGATAGCCTTGTATTAATCTCATTTGAAAATCGTCTAAAATCTTCGGTCGACTTCTCAAGTCCAAGAACGACTTCTCTTAATTTAGTGACCTCCTCGC
>JAWCDI010000071.1:0-4993 GCA_044343505.1 Candidatus Aenigmatarchaeota archaeon
CCTAACCAACCATACACCTACCGGCATTACATAATTTGGATGTACTTCCCTGAAAATGATCACTGTAGCTTGCCTACGCTCCCTCTTCAATGCTTCAGTGACTGCTAGCCTAGCTGCATAGTAACACCCTCCTATGCTAGCATACTCATTTCTACCATAGTAATCTTCGAAATCTCCATAAATAGCAATGGATTCTCCAGGATTCCAGAGAGTGCCTGCATGCCAAGCCTCCATCGACTCATAACTCCAAGCTCTTGGAAGCATCAGTATCTCGAAAACATTTCCAAAGCATTCATATTCATAAACCCTAAATTCATCTATTGGAGGATATTGTTTGATCTCCTCGATTAAATTCTGGGAGATGATGGAATCTACAGCTGTAATACTCCATCTTGTAGGTACAAACTTTCTCTGGAACTTCAGACCGAGAGCTCCAATACTTAATGCCTTCTGGATCTTAGAAACTAAGATATTATGATTGTAGAGATAAATTATAGCATCCTTAGCCTTGAGGTCATGATCGTAGTATACTTTCTCCAATTTTGGATCCCAAGGAGCATTACCGGTCTTGAAGGCAACTAACTTGGCACTTGGCCCATAAGGCTGTTCAAAATCATCTAGAAGTAAAGTCTTTCTAGGAAAATCCTTAAATCTAGCCTCTACATCTACAGCTCTCCTAGCCAATGCTATCTCTCTCAATTGCTCTGCAACCTTGTGATTTACTTCCTTCACCTTCATTAGCATCTTTCCCCTTACCAAGACTGACCTAAAGTCCACTATCTCTTGAATTTGCTTATTAATCCAGTACTCCGGGGTATCGTATTCTAGAGTATCTCCAATGAATGGTGGAACCAATGGGCCAATATTTACCTTAGGATACCCTACTCTTCCCACGAAGATGCCTGGGGAGCTCCCTACCAACTCTTTTTTCCTTATAGAGTCTGAATACTTGAGGTGAGAGTAAATCTTTACTAAAATTGGACAAACTGGCTTCCCACATAGTCCTCTCACTCCCCTACATAAGATGCATCTGCTTGATCCTCTTACTCTCAATCTCACTCCCAGAAGCTCCTCACTTGGGATAATATCCATAAGCCACTTAGCTATGTCCATCATAAACTCTTAAATCTTTCTTCCAATAAAATTTTATCCTATATAGGAAAAGATCGTCCTCAATTCCTTCTTGCTCAACTTCCTCCTTCTTCCCTTCAACCTCCTAAGTGGTATCTCTGGTTCATCCACATCTGGCTCAACTAGAAGCTGAGGATCGAATTCCTCTCGATTCAATCTGAACTCTCGCATTTTTCTATAGATTACTATCCCTATTAAAAAGGTTTCTCCCCCTCTAACTCCCCTATAAGGTAATACTTCCCCTTTCTCCTAAGGTTATCTAGAAATATTCTGAAGACATCATAACTTAACTTATAGTATACTTCTCTTCCCCTTCTTTCTGATACTAAGATCTTACCAAACATTGGGGAGATTATATTATAGAATTTCTTCTTGTGTGCAGGAGAATTTAGATCTAACTTTAACTCATTTGCTACTTCTTCCCTCTTAAGAGCTCCTTTCTCTCTGAGCAAATTGATAACTTGTTTAGCTGGTTCAAAGAGTTTCCTACTCTTTGGATGATTTCCGTAGAGCAAAAATAACAGATCTTCCATAAATCTTAGGAGCTAATCCACTTTAAAATATTTCCTAAATTCCATTGGGTCTACTAATTTAAGGATTGCACAGGCGTCAAGTAGGCCCCAGATGTAGTTTACTAGCTCAAAAGCTTTCAAGTATTCTCTTCTCTTGAAGAAGTACTTGGAATCCTCGAGATAACTTCTAGCTAACTCCATTACTTCTTTCCCACCCTCCATTACCTTCATCCCATTCATTACCTGCTCAAGTTTACTTAGTTCATTAGCTACGAGCCTTGAAAGCTTGAACATGAGTATAGCTAGCTCTCCTACATTTTTAAATTTGGCTCAAGCTTCGGTCGATTGCTCTTCCAACTTTTTTAGCTTTTTCTATAAAAGAATTTTGAAGATTTAGCTTCGATTAAAACCTTTTCTGGCAAATTTTTGAGTTTACCTAGGAATTTTGCGCTTTTTCTTTAAGCTAGTGTAGTGGATTACAACTGAGAATGAACTCCATTTTTCAAGAGTTTAATTTTCCTTATCTAATAATGTGTTTGGCTTGGTGCTACCTTCTACAATAAATTAATGTTGATTCTATTTCATTCCAAAGATGGTAGCAGGATTATCGAACCAATATTTTTTGTAACCTTCCCCCACCAGGTTTACATCTTCTGTAAATAGATGTAGAGTTACGGTTACCTTCAAATTTTCAAAATTGAATATCTTAGGCCTTGCATTTTCTTCAAAAATTCTCCTATATCCATCAACTTTATGCATAAATTCTGTATGTGTAATCCCTTTTGGATCTACAAATGCTATGTGATAATTGTTTCCTTTTTTAAACCAGAATATGAAATCTGGATAAAATTCACGAATTTTATTGACAATGGGATCGTAATAAGGTATGTAAATTTTATCTAATTTTTCATCGATCTTGCTAAACAGCCACCAGTCAAAAGATGATTCTAACTTATTTTTATTGTCCTCGACGAATTTTTCAAGTTGATTTATAAACTCTGCTTCACTTTTTGTTTTGATTATGTGTTTGATATAATTTATTTTTTCTTTTAATGATACAATTATTGGGATATAAAAGTGATCAGCAACATACTTTATTTTTAAATCTTTAAAGCTCTCTTCCTTAGAATACTTCTTCGAAATTTCTTGTAAAAGCCTATCATATTCTGTTTTAGAAATTTTTCCATATTTTTCTTCTAACACTCTTTCTTCTTTATCTTTCTCCAAATATTTTTTGACTTTATCCACTTTCTCTTCAAACTCTTCCTTCTCTCCAAAATTTTCCAAGAAAATTTTTATTTTTTTAAAATGAATAATCTCATCTTCTAATTTTTTGAATTTATCTAAATCTTTGAAATTTAAATTAAAGTGTGTGAGTAGTTTAGAAATAACTACTCCTAAAGGTATGTTTTCCGTTTCAATTAGCTTATAGTATTTATCTCCATCAGAAAAAGTAGCTTTAAGATGCTGAAGCATTAGTGGCTCAATTTCATGTAGAGCGATAATAATTCTTTCATCGATGGTGTCAAAGTATTCTTTTAGATATTTCAAACATTCCTTTGACAGAATGAATTTTTGCGGCTCTCTTTGTAAATATAGTTTCCCAACTTCCTTATAAATAGGAATAAGCAGAGTACATATTTGTAATTTTGGATTCACTTCTAATTCTACAGTAGCCTCTAGCTCCTTTTTTACTTCCAAATGTTTTATAACTTCTATCAAAACATTTCTACTTGTCCCAAAAACAAATAGAGTTTCTAAAGGTAAAACTAAAAATTTATTTCCCAATTCAACTAACAAGCCTTCATCCTTTCCTTCATTGAACAAATTTTCTAGTCTTTTTCTCTTGTTTTTTATAGGCTCAATTCTCACACCTCTTCCGATGGCTTGAATAACAAACTTCTTTGCTTCTTTACCTACACCTATGTTAATAAACAATATTAAATTTGGCCGATTAGAATCCCAACCTTCATAAAAAGCTCTCGAACCCATTAAAATGCTTACCTCCTCTCTTTCTTCTATCCTCTCGAAGATACTTTTGTCTTCATAACTTTCATTAACTTCATAACCTTTTAAATTGTCTTTTATCCATTTTATTGCATCACCTATCTTTATTAAAGCGAATGGTTTATCGCTAGTTTTTAATTTTAACACAGCTTCTTGACGTTTTTCAGGTATTGTTAAGGCTTCTATACTTCCTGGTTTATCAGCATTAAAAATGTATCGTAAAATATCATTTAATGTAATTTCCCTAATTGTATTTTCATCTAATTTAATTGGAATGTTTTCATAAGCAAGTGTAGGATTTTCGGAGAATTCTTCAATTATTTCTTCGATAGATTCTTTTAATAGATCTTTGTCCACTTCACCTTTTCCTATACTTTCTATTTCATTGAAAAACAATTTTAAGTCAGGCTCTTCTTCTTTTACTTCCGAAAGGTTTACTGTGTTAACTAAAGTTAACATTAGAGGTTCGTGATAAGCTTTTGGATCAACTTGTTTAATCTTTTCTCTAAACTTTTTGATATAAGTAAGCAAAATTAATGCCTTTAGAACAATTTTTTTCTTTTCCCTTCTGTTGTAATCTTCTTTTTCTTTGAATGCCCTAACCTCTTGTTTTAAAATGTAGATATGCTTGCCGTATCCTTCAGAAATAAATCTTTCCAAATTGAAATTGAAACCTGTTGTTAAGACATCTCTATCATCAACAAAAGTTGCGGAGAAATTAAATAGAAAACCATTCCTTGCCATGATAGAATATAAAAATTGTCTTTTAGATTCTTCTTTATCTCCTTTATGTGCTTCATCCAAGATTATATACCAATTACCATTGTTTTCATAATTTCTAAAATCTATCAATTTTTCTTTTTGTTCGTCACTTATACAATCTGCTTTGTAGTAAAAAACTACTACTTCATTAAAAAATGGCGTTAAGTTTTCTCTCTTAACCTTTTCATATTCAGTAAGATCTCTCAGATTAATTTTCAAGCCTCTCTCTATTGACAATTCATTAAACTCTTCCACATGCTTTTTGAATTGATTAATCAAATCTTCTCTATGTGTTAGAAATAGAATGTCTTTTTTGGGAATTTCCCCCGCATCAATTAATTTCTTCAAAACTTCAATCAGCTTAACAATAACCAAAGTTTTTCCTGAGCCTGTTGCCATCCAGAAAGCTGCTCGATTGATGAAATTTTCAAATCTTATACTCTCATTCTCTACCGGAAAATATTGTTGCAGTATCTCAACTATTTTTCTTTTAAGTTTTGAAAGCTTAATATTTACAACCTTTTCTAAATCTTCGTCTAAACCATTCAAAACATATCTTTGATAGAATTTTGATTTTTCAC
>JAWCDI010000072.1:0-4968 GCA_044343505.1 Candidatus Aenigmatarchaeota archaeon
TTCGCAGTCCTTTAAGTAGATAAAGTCACTTGACTTTGAATAAAGAGTGCCTTTATACACATAGTAGCCATCATCTTCGAAAAATTTCGTTACTACTTTGATTTCTGTCCCTTTATATTCGGTAAAAAAATCTGGGGTGCGGTTAAATCGGATTTTATTTTTCATTTTTTATCACCTCTTTCAAAACATCTTCACAATCGGAAAACCAACTATAAAGGTTAGCCTTTTTGAGGGGTCTTAGACCTTTATCTTTAACATAATTTGCCTTTGTTTCTACGTACCTTAATAAACCATCACCGCTTGCAATTCTATTGTTTATCTTTATAGGCACGAGTTCGTGATTTTCGACTGCCCAATTGTAAGCTATTTTTATGGCTTCGTCTATCGGCAGGTTTTTTACGTTGATCAGGTAAGGTAGTATAACTATATCGATTAATCTCTTCCTTCCATCTGAGAACTTTTTGCTTAAAATTCTTTCAATCCATTCTATTTCTCTTCCATGTTTTGTTTTCTTTTTTTGAGACAATCGTGATTTTATTAATTCTTTTTTTATATATTTGTCGTAAACAAAGTAGATAAGATCTTCGGGGATCTTCCAATAATATATTTTTTCAGGAAGCACGACATCAGATTTTTTAATCATTGGTTTCTCTTTTGGTAACTTAGTCAGGAGTGATTTATAAAATCCCGTTTTTTCGTTTATGGAACCTTCCATTCTAATCAAGTGTCTCTTAGATTTCATAATTGATGTATCGAAAGACGCACCATCAACTGGTGTTGTGTTCTGAACAATAAGATAGAAGATATAATATTTTATTGCGTGAAGTAATCTTTCTATTTCCCTTTGAACAACAAAAACTGGAATAAGTGTCATTCTTTTAGTCAGGAAGTAGTCTTTTATTATAAGTGTTGGGCAGTGAACATCTTTATCAAAGAACACGTGGTAGTGTAGCATGTTCCCAGACGTGAATCTAAAGAATGGTATTTTAAAGCTTGCAAAAGTGTTCTCTAAATTTCTTGCAAGTTGGTAGCACGGTTCCCAAGATTCCGCGTCTATATCGAAAACAAGCTCATTTGAACAGAGAGACCTTCTTATGGGGGTCTTTAATTCGCTAAGAGGTTTCCATTGTTGGGTAGGATATTCTTGCCCAACAAGGTTAGGGTCTTCATTTAATAATAATTTTATATATTCATTAATTAAAATTGTTTTTTGCATTTTCCTCACTTGATATATATAAAAAAAGTGAAAGTAGTGAGTCAAGTGAAAGTAGTAAGTGTAATAAGTTAAGTGAGTCAAGTGAGTGTAGTGAGTCAAGTGAGTCAAGTGAGTGTAGTGAGTCAAAAGGCGTTAGAATTTCCTTTTTTCTTTTAATTACATATCCAAGTTTTGACCCATTCAACTCACTTAACTCACTTCGTTTGTTTAACTCACTTAACTCACTTAACTCACTTAACTCACTTAACTCACTTAACTCACTTAACTCACTTAACTCACTTAACTCACTTAACTCACTTAACTCACTTCGTTTGTTTAACTCATTATGGGTCATACGCATTCAACCACCTCTTTCTGTTCAGAATTTGTCGAATTTTCGCTTTCTATGTAATCGGTAATATTGGTTTTAATCTTACTTAGAAGATCTTCAAAACCTTTTAATTTGCAAAATTTGATTAATGAATCTTTATTAAACTCATAGATCGTGTACCCGTCTTTTATTTTGGATTTGAATAATGGGAGCGTTTTTAAAGTCTTACCTAGGAATATTTTGAAAGAATGTAGATTCTTTTTATAGTCCCTTGAATTGGGGTCAAAGAGCTCGGGTCCTTTGCTTTCTGCTATTTCCTTTGCACTTATTTCAATTTTGTCTCTATTTTTCAAATTATCGATTACATGCTCCAAAGCAACATATAACCAGTCTTCTTTTAGGTCTTTGACTTTCCTCTTCTCAGCTTCTTCTTTATAATAATCTAGCATTTCATTGTACAACTTCTCACTTATAAGCTTAGCTATTGTAAGTGTGTCTGCAACTCTTTCAAACTCTCTTGAAAATAGTATATCACTGGCCTTTAACTTATCGTATTTCCTTTTAACTTTTTTCCAATTTTGCAAGGCACACACATAAAGCATGTCTCTGGTCTCCTGCCAAATTGGGTTATTTTCTTCCAACCTTGCATAACTCGGGTCATCTGTTTTCAAACACCTGGTAATATGTGATCTGCTTTCTTCTATCTCGCCCAAGGGGGTTATCGAATTCAAAACCATATTTGAGTAAACATCGAATCCAATCGGGGTAAAACTCTTCCCCCTAGCCTCGGTCCTAACAGCTTTTTGCCTCGAGTAACACCCAGTATTAAAAAGATGCAGGATCCTTCTCCTTCTATCGCCTTCAATAGAGTCGAAGTTGTCTATAAGGATAGTAGCCTTAGTACTTTCTATCACTCTAAAAACACTTGCATCGCTCCAATCTACGCTCATGCTTGGGTTAAAAGCCAATAATTGATATATTTTAGTTTGTCTTGTTTTACCAAAGCCAGAATCCCCGTAAATTAGCTCCCGACCCTTCATTTCAAAGCATGGTAGGAAGTAGGTGGATAATATTTTGAGGGCGTGATGCTTATGCACACGTTCATCGGGATGCCAAACCTTCCATCTTTGGAGATTTAAAATTCTTTCATACGCCTTTTTTAATGATATTTTTTTAATTTTTTTACAATAGAAACTCTCCAGCCCATATTTCCCTTTCATACTCCAAAAGTAGTCCAAAACTTCGTGATAGAATGGAAATCTATAATTCAAACCAAAATCTTTTTTTATTTTATTGTTGTTTTTGCCCCAGTTTACATATATCTTTCCATCACTAGTTATCACAGCATCCAGTGGTTTGTTATCCTCATTAAAAAGTTTAAAACCAAAGTAAAAAACATCATTGTGAATTCCTACGCCTATAGACTGAAAAGGCGAATTTTCCCTACTAATAAGCTCCCGGATTCTTAGCTCTTCGAATTTTGTTGTATCTCCTTCATAAGCTTGTTTCAGTAAACTACCTTTCTCTAAAATTTCATTTACATTTAAATTGTTTTTCATTTCCACCACCTTTCTGGAGAATGAAAATTTTTGCTTTTTCTTCCTCTATTAATTTTTCTTTAACCCTTATTCCATGATACGCTTTCCACTCACACAACCCTAAGTTGCACCAACCCCGTAGTATTTCTTTCGCGGTTTTTTTATCAATTCTCCTGTGAGAGAACCAGAAGAAGACCACTGGAAAAGGAATTATCTTTTGTTTGTAGAAATATGGAACGTCGTTGAGAAAGTCTTCAAAAAGTTTATTTAGATAATCTTCAAAAAAGTTGTTTTGGTTTTTATTACCATTCAAATCCAATAGTTTTTTAACTGGCATTAATCATCACCTCGAACTACCTATCTTTTTGTTGCGTAACCTCTTCTTCTTCTCTATTTTCTTCGACCCACCTTTTGACCAATTCAAATAACTTTAACATCTTTTCTCACCTACTCTCATTTTTTTTGAAAAAAACTCGAATAAGGCCGTTCTGACTATTTCACTTTGAGAGATGCCTAAATCTTCAGATAACCTTGCTAGCTCTTCGCTCAGCTTCTCCGGGATTAATAACACCTTGGGTTTTTTATTCATTCAATCACCAACATATCAATATTCTCGAATAATATTTATATAGAAAAGTATTTAAATCTTTCTGTTAGCATAATGTCATGCTTAAATATTCGAAAAACAATGATTTTTATTATGGAAGTTGTTGATTTCATCAAAAAAATACCGACCAGAATAATGATAATTTGGATAAGTTGTTTTGACAATGCGAGAACTATCGAAGAGATTGCTAAAATTTGGGGATATAGCTCAGGCAAGGTTTTACAATTAGGAAGTGTCCCTTCCAAAATGATAAAATACAAACTCCTAAGAGTTGAAAAAATTGAAAAAAGGCAAATGTATTTTAGAAGTAGTTTTGAAGTTTATCCTGAAATCTTAAAAGAATTGGAGAAAGAGATCTTTATATTTGAAAAAAATACAAATTATGAGATGTTGTTCGGAGATTCGAATGTTTGGCTAAAAATACTTGATAAAGAAGAATATAAAAAAACGTTTCTTGAAGTTTATCAAATTAGAAATTTTTTTAAAGGCGATAGAAACATTGCAGGAGACTATAGAGTCGCTTTATACATCCCGATTTTAGGTTTGGGAATTTTAACAAACATGAAAGTTGTGTTAGATAAAATTGCGTCTCCTGAAGATTTTTCAAAGGTAAAAAATATTATATGCTTTATTCATAAAATTGTCGGGGTCGCTACTTTTCCTTGGGATATTGAAAAATATATAGAATCGATAAACAAAAAATTAAACTACGATACCTTTTTGAAAATAACTGAAGGAATAGAAAAAACTGGCATGTATAAAATAAAATTAGATTTCGTAAATGAATATAAAAATATTTATGAATTCTTCTTTAAATTTATCTACGAATTGTAATACGCCCTTTCCATATCACTCTTCTTGCAAAATCCTGATTATTAGATAAGCACTTCTCAGTTTGATAGAAAATTAATCAAAAATGATTTCAAAAAAGGCTTGTATTTCAAAGGTAAAAAATTCGATTTTTCAGTGATACTGAAATTGGCTCATTTTGATAGCAAAATAAGAATTTGGATTATTAAAGCTATCAAAATAAAGTAAAATGATAGTGATTAACATGACAATAACATTCAGAGAAAAAGAAGAAGATCTGAAAAACTTCGAAATTATAGAAAAAGCACTTCGAGTGAAAACTAAGACAAAGGCTATAAGGTTCGCATTAAAAGTAACTGCGAATTTGCTAAAAGGCACTGAAGATATAGAAGAATAGTGATAGATAAAGAGAAAATTAGTAATAGAATTAGATAAGAATAGAGAAACAAAAATGATTAACTACCTTTTTTGAGAAATAAATCCTCTG